>OMTA01000102.1 GCA_900313895.1 uncultured Eubacteriales bacterium
AAAAGCTGATTTTTATAATTACGGTTTGACCGGCAGGGAGGATTCCGCTCTTTTCAGAAAACGGATATTAAATGACCTCGGACTGCCGGAGTACCTGACAACAAACGCGATGATATCCGCGCTGAATTGCCTGTTTACAAAAGAAGAATTTGAGGAGTATTTATCGCACTAAAAAAGACTGCTACCGGTTGGTAACAGTCTTTTAGCTTTATAAGCAGTCTATAATTATTCTTCCCAGTTGTGCCAGACGTTCTGGATATCGTCGTTATCCTCAAACATATCCAGCATCTTCTGCATCTTTTCCTGAGTTTCGGGATCGTCGATCTTGGTGTAGTTGGAGGGAACCTGCTCGACCTCTGCGGAAGCGAACGCATAGCCTTTTGCCTCGAGATCCTCTCGAACGCCGCTCAGATCATCCGGCTCGGTGTAGATGGTGAAGATATCCTCATCCGCTTCAAAGTCAGCAGCGCCTGCTTCGAGAGCGTCTTCCATGACGGTGTCTTCATCCTTTTCAAGCTCCTCGCGCTCGATGATCAGAACGCCCTTCTTTTCAAACATAAAGCTGACGCAGCCGGGAGTTCCCATGTTGCCGCCGAATTTATCAAAGTAATGTCTGACTTCGCCCGCGGTACGGTTGCGGTTATCCGTCAGGGCTTCTACGATAACGGCAACGCCGCTGGGGCCGTAGCCTTCGTAAGTGACAGCCTCGTAGTTGGCATTTTCGCCGCCCTGCGCTTTTTTGATGATTCGCTCGATGTTATCGTTAGGGACATTGTTCGCCTTTGCTTTAGCGATACAGTCGCGCAGCTTTGAGTTGACATTCGGGTCAGCGCTGCCGCCGTCACGGATCGCGACGATCAGCTCACGACCGATCTTTGTAAATACTTTAGCACGCGCCGCGTCATTTTTACCTTTTTTCTGTTTAATGGTACTCCATTTATTGTGTCCTGACATTGTTTATCATTCCTTTATTGTTTATTAACTCATTTAATATACCATATCTTGTGGGATATTGCAATTAGTAATTACAATGTTGTAATAACTCCGTTTACTTTTTCCTGAGAGGGTGGTAAAATAATCGTTAAAGGATTTGATAAGGAGTGAGCATGATGGTAATGTCGATGACCGGTTTCGGCAGGGCAGAGATCTCTGTCGGCACCCGCGATATCATTGTCGAGATAAAAAGCGTTAACCACCGCTATTATGAGTTTTCCTGCCGTACCGGCAGAGGCTACAGCTTTCTGGAAGATAAGCTAAAAAAATACGTCGGCGAAAAGGTCAGCCGCGGTAAGGTGGATATGTATGTATCCGTTACCGAAAACGATGATACCGCCGTAGAAGTGGAGCTGAATCGTCCGCTCGCGAAGGGCTATATCGACGCGATGCGTACCTTAGCCGATGATTATCAGATCAAGGAGGATATCTCCGTATCGGTATTGGCGCGGATCAACGATATCTTCCAGATCCACAGACCGCCCACAGATGAGGAAGCGGTATTTAGCGACGTCAAGGTCGCTGTTGACGAGGCGCTTTCCCATTTTCTCGATATGCGCCGGGCAGAGGGCGAAAAGCTCAAAGAGGATATCCTCAGCCGCGCCGAGCATATCGTTTCTATCGTCGGCGAGATCGAGGAGAGGTCACCTGTCACCGTTCAGGAGTATCGCGATCGCCTCTACACGAAATTGAAAGATGTATTGCAGAGCAATAATATCGACGATCAGCGGATCCTGACCGAGGCTGCGATCTTTGCCGATAAGGTCGCCGTTGATGAAGAGACCGTTCGTCTGCGCTCTCATTTTGATCAGATGAAGAGCTTCCTCGATTCCGATCAACCCATCGGTCGTAAGCTCGATTTTATCGTGCAGGAGATGAACAGAGAAGCGAATACCATCGGTTCCAAGGTCACGGATTCGATCCTCGCGCATAAGGTCGTCGATATCAAGGGCGAGATCGAAAAGATCCGTGAACAGGTTCAGAATATCGAATAACGGAGGAACATATGCGTTTTGTGAATATCGGATTCGGTAATGTTGTGAATATCAGCAAGATCGTTTCTGTTGTCAGCCCCGACTCCGCGCCGATCAAGCGTATCGTTCAGATGAGTAAAGCCGCGTCAACGCTGATCGACGCGACCTTTGGCAGAAAATGTAAGGCAGTCATCATCACCGACAGTGAGTACATCGTCCTCTCCGCGTTGACTACCGAAACGATAGCGTCACGTATGGAGGAGAGTAAAGATGAGTAACAAAGGTCTGTTGATCGTATATACCGGAGCATCCGGCGTCGGCAAGGGGACGATCATGAAAAAACTGCTTGCCATGGATCCGAACATCCGCCTTTCTGTTTCGGCGACCACCCGCGCGCCGCGTGAGGGAGAGGTCGACGGCAGAGAGTATTATTTCGTCACCCGTAAAGAATTTGACGATCTGGTAGCCCGCGATGGCTTTTTGGAACACGCAGAATATGTCGGCAACTACTACGGTACGCCGAAAGAACCCGTGTTTCGTATGCTCGACGAAGGCTTGGATGTCTTTTTGGAGATCGAGGTCAAGGGTTTTTTGCAGATCAAAAAGGCTTGTCCCGATTGCCTGAGCATTTTTATCACGCCGCCGTCTTTTGAAGAATTGCAGGCAAGGCTTGAGGGCAGAGGAACCGAGACCCCCGAGGTGATCGCCGCGCGGCTCAAGACCGCCCGCGAAGAATTGGAACACAACCATCTGTTTGATTATGTTGTTGTCAATGATGATGTTGACCGCGCCGCCAAAGAGGTGCTGTCCATCATTTCAGATAAAAAGAAAAGTATGGATATAAAGGAGTAATGATCATGAAAAGAGCATCTTTAGATGATATGTTGACAGGTAAGGAGAGCCGTTACGCACTGGTGATCGGTGTCGCTAAGCGCGCTCGCGAGATCGCCGATGAGTTTAAGGAGGAGGGCGTTATCACTGAGGATAAGCCCGTCCTTCTCGCGATCGATGATTTCAAGAATCACAAATACAACATTCTGGAAGAAGACTGATTGATCGATGACCTGTGCTATCGCGCGCGTAGCCGTAGAGAACGCTGTCTATCATTTTGATAAAGAGTTCAGCTATCTCATCCCGCCTTCTGTTCAACGCGATCTGACGGGGTGTAGGGTCATTGTGCCGTTTGGCAGAGGTAACAAGCGTCGTCAGGGCATCGTCACGGCTGCTCTCAGTATCGAGGATACAAGCGGTCTCAAAGAGATCGCGGACATTCTGGATGATGAACCGGTTTTATCGCGCGAGCAGCTGGGAATGTGCGCCTTTATGAAGGAGCATTATTTCTGCGCTTATTATGACGCGGTGAAAGCGATGCTTCCGGCGGGTATCAACTACCGCCTTTCTGTCGATTATTCCGTCAGTCCGGAGCTTGGCGATCGCTTTTATGATCTTTCTGATGAATGGCGCAGGATCGTTTCTATTATTCGTTCAAAGAATAATAATATCGAAAAGAACGCACTTCTCTCAACGCTTGGCTACAGTGACGCTTCTGTTCTTGATGAGATGGAAGCGGACGGCGTTTTGGTGAAATCCGATTCTGCTTTTCGTCGGATCGGCGACAAAACGATCAAGATGATGCGCCTTCGTGAGGGCTACGCTGATCTGATCGATTCCGTCAAGCTCAGCGATAAACAGCAGAGCGTGATCGATCTGCTTACTTCATTCGGTTCCGCTTCTGTCAAGGAGATCTGTTATTATACCGGCGTGACGACATCAGTTCCCGACGCTTTGGTCAAGAAAGGGCTTGCGGAATACTTCGATGATGAGGTGTTCCGTATTCCGAAATCCGCCTATACCGTCAGAAAGGATATTGTTCTGACCGACGAGCAGCAAAAGGCATATGACGAACTGTTTTCTCTGTATCGCGGTGACAGCGCCGATATCTCTTTGCTTTACGGTATCACCGGCTCGGGCAAGACTTCAGTATTCTTCAAATTGATCGAGCAGGCGGTAAAGGATGACAGGGACGTCATTGTCATGGTGCCTGAGATCGCCCTAACGCCGCAGCTGCTCGCGGTATTCAAAGCACGTTTCGGCGATAAGGTCGCCGTATTCCACAGCGCATTATCTCTCGGAGAGAGGCTGGATGAATACAAACGCGTTCAGCGTGGTATTGCTAAAATAGCGATCGGTACGCGTTCTGCGGTTTTTGCGCCTTGTAAAAACCTCGGACTGATCATCATGGACGAGGAGCAGGAGCATACCTATAAGAGTGAATCCAAGCCGCGCTTTGACGCAAAGGATCTGGCTAGGTATCGCTGTTCATATCACAAGGCGTTGCTGCTGCTATCCTCCGCAACGCCGAGTGTTGAAACGTTTTATTACGCATCAACAGGCGTGTATCATCGACATACGTTGACAAAGCGCTACGGTGAGGCGACGCTTCCGGAGGTCATCATCGAGGATATGAACGAGGAAGTTGCCGTCGGCAATACCGGTAGCTATTCAAGTCGGCTTTTACAGAGCATCGAGGATAACCTCGATCACGGAAAGCAGTCGATCCTGCTGCTCAATCGCAGGGGCTACAATTCCTTTGTCACCTGCAATAGCTGTAAGGAACCGCTGACCTGTCCGAATTGTTCGATCTCATTGACCTATCATAACGCGAACAATCGCCTGATGTGTCATTATTGCGGCTATTCCGTCAAGTACACCGCCGAGTGTCCGATTTGTCACAGCCACAGTCTCAGACTGTCCGGTACAGGTACGCAGAAGGCTGAGGTGGAGCTCTCTGAGATTTTTCCGCAGGCGCGGATCCTGAGAATGGATACCGACAGCACGATGACACGATCGTCGCATGAAAAGAAGCTCAGCGCGTTTGCAAACGGCGAGTATGATATTCTGGTCGGAACGCAGATGGTGGCAAAGGGCTTGGATTTTCCGAATGTCACGCTGGTCGGTGTGCTCAACGCCGATCGGATGCTGTACCTCGATGATTACCGCAGTTATGAGAATACCTTCTCTTTACTGACACAGGTAGTCGGACGTTCCGGCAGAGGCAGGGAAAAGGGCAGGGCGATCATCCAGACGTTTACGCCTGAGAACCCGATCATCTCTCTTGCCGCACGACAGGACTATGACGCGTTTTATCAGACGGAGATCCAGCTTCGAAAAGCGATGCTGTATCCGCCGTTCGCGACGATCTGCCTTGTCGGATTTGTCAGTGATAACGCCCGCAAGTCAACCGATGCCGCGCGAACCTTTTTAACAAAAATGACTGCTTACCTCAAAACCGATTATCCGGATATCCCCTTGAGGGTCCTCGGACCGGTACCGGCGTCGGTGTTTAAGGTGAGCAATAAATACAGATATAAACTGATACTGAAATGTCGCAACGATCGCCGATTCAGAGAAATGCTCGGCAATATGCTGGTCGCTTTCTCAAAGGAACGCGCGTTCAGCGATGTGACGGTATACGCGGACGTCAATCCGCATGAAATTTAGAAAATGCAATTGTCAGGAGTGATATCATGGCATTAAGAAATATCGTAAAAGAGGGCGACCCGATCCTCTCGAAAAAGTGTCGCCCCTATGAAAAATTCGATCAAAAGCTCTGGGATCTTTTGGATGACCTCAAGGATACGCTTGCGGATTCCGGCGGCGTCGGACTTGCCGCGCCTCAGGTCGGTGTGATGCGCCGTTGTTGTGTGATCGACGTCGGCGACGGTCCCGTTGAATTTGTGAATCCCGAAATCATTGAGACAGATCGAAGGAGACGACCTCTTTGCCCAGGCGATGTGTCATGAGTTTGACCACCTTGACGGGATCCTGTTCAAATCAAAGGTCATCCGTATGCTGTCCGAGGAAGAACTCAGAGAGATGAGAGAAGAGGAAGAATGAAACTGATTTTTATGGGTACGCCGGATTTTGCCGTACCGTGCCTTGAAAGCTTGATCAACGCGGGGCATGATATCCCTGCGGTGTTTACACAGCCCGATAAGCCTGTCGGCAGAAAGCAGGTCATGACGCCGCCCGACGTCAAGGTGTGCGCGTTGAAACACGGTCTTACCGTATATCAGCCGAATTCGATGCGTGACGGTTCTGCGATGGAAATCATCAAGGAGATCGCGCCCGACGCGATCATTGTTGCCGCTTACGGAAAGATCCTGCCGAAAGAAATGCTCGATTTTCCGCGTTACGGTTGTATCAACGTCCATGGATCACTGCTCCCGAAATACCGCGGCGCTGCTCCGATCCAGTGGTCGGTCATCAACGGAGACGCTCAGACGGGCGTGACGATCATGCAGATGAACGAGGACATCGATACCGGCGATATCCCCCCCCCCCCCCCCCCCCCCCCCCCCCCCCCCCCCCCCCCCCCCCCCCCCCCCCCCCCCCCCCCCCCCCCCCCCCCCCCCCCCCCCCCCCCCCCCCGATAAAAGCATCTCACTGATCGATTGGAATAAAACCGGCAACGAAGTTCATAATCTTGTCAGAGGCTTGTACAGCTGGCCGGTTGCGTATACCGTTCTCAACGGCAAAAAGCTGAAGATCCTGCGTACTTCACCCGGTGAAAAAAGCGGTGAAGCGGGAAAGGTGATCTGTCTTGATCCACTTACCGTAGCCTGTTCACAGGGCTCTTTGATCATCCGTGAATTACAATTGGAAGGTAAAAAGCGGATGGACGCTAAATCTTTCCTCATTGGGCATAAGCTCAACATCGGTGATAAAATAGGAGAATAACATGGGCTTTATGTATTACGACTGGACATGGTTCGCACTCATGATACCGTGTCTGCTGCTCTCGATAATCTGCAGCGCTAATGTAAAAAACACCTTCAGCAAGTATTCACAGGTCCCGAATTCGCGTATGATGTCCGGCGCTCGCGCGGCTGAGGAGTTACTCCGAGCCAACGGCGTTACCGGCGTGACGATCGAACGCGTCGCGGGAAACCTGACGGATCATTTTGATCCGCGTACCAATACGATCCGTTTATCCGAGTCGGTCTATGATTCGACCTCGGTCGCGGCGGTAGGCGTTGCCTGTCACGAAGCGGGACACGCCTGTCAGCACGCCGAGGGGTATTTTCCCAACAAACTGAGATCGGCGATCCTGCCGGTCGCTAACCTCGGCTCAAAGCTGAGCTGGATTTTGATCGTTATCGGACTGATTCTGCCGACCCAGTTCAAGATCGTTGTTACGATCGGTATCATAATGTATGCCGCTGCCGTATTATTTACGCTCGTAACGCTTCCGGTAGAATTCAACGCGTCATCACGCGCATTGAAAACGATCAAGGAACATCATTTCTTAAACGAAGAAGAATATCCGGGCGCAAGCCGTACGCTTCGCGCCGCGGCGATGACCTATGTCGCGTCCGCCGCAACCGCGATCATGCAACTTTTGAGACTGTTGCTGATCACACAAAATCGCAGAAGATAATAACAGGAGATCTCAATGGCTGACGTACGCAAAATCGCATTTGACGTTATTTCCCGCGTTCTTTATGAGGACGCGTACTCTGCTATTGCGCTCAATCATGCCGTCAAAGAGAATTCGCTGTCACCATTGGACGCGTCCTTCTTGTCGGCGTTGGTCTACGGCGTGCTGGAACGCAAGCTGACGCTTGAGTATATCATTCGCCGGTATTCATCGATCCGCCTGAAGAAGATCGAGAAGAAAACGCTGGTTATTCTGTATCTCGGCGTATATCAGCTGATCTATATGGATAAAGTACCGGACAGCGCCGCAGTCAATGAGAGCGTCAAGCTCTGTAAAAAGCTCCGGCTTTATAAAAGCGGCGGCTTTGTCAACGCGATACTGCGTAATATGGTTCGTGCGGATAAGACATATAAGCTTCCCGATAAAACCGACAGAGTAAAGTATCTATCGATCACTTATTCCTGTCCCGAAGAGCTTGTCAACGAATGGCTGACTCAATTCGGTGATGATCTGACCGAAACGATCCTCAAGGGCTTTTTGGGCAGACCGCCGATCACCGTGCGCGTCAATACGCTGAAAACCACCAAAGAAGAATTGACAAAATCTTTAGAGAAGCGCGGTGTGATCGTTGAGAATATTTCTTTTTTAGAAAATTCACTGCACTTAAGTCATACCGGTTCATTGGAACAGATCCCTGAGTTTCTCGACGGCCACTTCTTTGTCGAGGACGGCGCCTCTCAGCTTTGTGCCGAAATGCTCGGCGCACAGAGCGGCGAGACGGTCTGTGACGTCTGTTCCGCGCCGGGAGGAAAAGCCTTTTATTCCGCAATCCGTATGGAGAACAGGGGAGAGATCATCTCCTGCGATATCCATCCGCATAAGCTGAAGCTGATCGACAGTGGCGCAAAACGCCTCGGCATCGATATCGTTCACACGATCTGTCGTGACGCGTCGTCAGAAGATATCCCGTTACCGAAATGTCATCGGATCCTGTGCGATGTACCGTGTTCAGGGCTTGGAATCCTTCGGAGAAAGCCGGAAATTCGTTACAAAAAAGACACAAATATTGACATATTGCCAAAGTTGCAATACAGTATATTGTGTATGAGCGCGTCATATCTCCCAAGAGATGGGATTCTTGTCTATTCGACCTGCACATTACGGCAGGAGGAAAACGCTGATATCATCAAACGCTTTTTGGACGAGCATCCGGATTTTGCTCCCGAACCGCTCATCTTGCCCGACGGGATTCGTCGCCAAATCGATGAGGACGCGCATTGTCTGACGATTTTTCCCGGCGTTTATCAAACAGACGGATTCTTTATCGCGAAGCTCAGGAGGGTGAAGGATGCTGACTGATATCAAGTCTATGAACCTCAGCGAGCTTATCGCTTATCTGACGGATAACGGATTTGAGAAGTTTCGGGCGAAACAGGTTCTTACCTGGATCAAGCAGGACGCGCGCTCTTTTGATGATATGACCAATATCCCCGCTAAGCTCCGTGAGTTTCTCAAGAAGAATACTTATCTCGCGAAAGCTCAGATCGTTCGTGTACAGCGTTCAAAGATCGATGATACGATCAAATATCTGTATCAGCTTTATGACGGAGAATATGTCGAAGGCGTTTTGATGCGTTATCATCACGGTCTGAGCGTATGTATCTCAACGCAGGTCGGCTGTAAAATGGGCTGCACCTTCTGTGCCACCGGAAAAAGCGGATTTTCCCGATCGTTGACAGCTTCTGAGATGATCGCACAGATCCGATCCGCGGAGTTGGATGTCGGCGAAAGGATATCGAATGTCGGATTGATGGGTATGGGAGAACCGTTTGATAATTATGATAACGTGATTCGTTTCTTGAAACTGGTATCATCGGAGGATTCGCTTCATATCGGTATGCGGCATATCACGATATCCACCTGCGGGATCGTACCGCGTATGCGGGATTTTGCGGATTTGCAATTACAATGCGGCTTGTCTGTATCGCTTCACGCGCCGGATGACGAAGCGCGTTCTCGAACGATGCCGATCAACCGCCGCTATCCGATCGCCGAAGTGATCGCCGCTTCAAAGTATTATGTTGATAAAACCAATCGTCGGATCTCTTTTGAGTACGCCTTGATCAGCGGCGAGAATGATTCCGACAACCATGCGCGCAGCTTGTCTGAATTGTTATCAGGGATGCTGTGTCATGTCAACCTGATCCCCGTCAACAATGTCACGGGAGCGGGTTATCAAAAAAGCACATTGAAAAGGCAGAACGCCTTTGTGAATATATTGGCTCAAGCGGGTATTAACGCGACTGTCCGACGAACACTCGGCTCGGATATTGACGCGTCCTGCGGTCAGCTGAAAAGAAACTTTATGAAAGGGGATGTGTGATTTGGAGATCTTTTCAAAATCCGACGTCGGATTGGTTCGGCATGAAAACCAGGACTCGGCAGCCTTCTCCGTCATATCCTCGGACTGTGTTTGGGCGGTGGTTTGCGACGGAATGGGCGGCGCAAGCGGCGGAAAGGTTGCATCTACCCTTGCTGTTGAGCATATCACCGAAGCGCTTAACAAAAACTATCGCGATGATATGGACGGCGAGGCGATCGCCGATATGATGATCACGGCTGTTGAAGAAGCGAATATGTTGATCTATCATACGGCGATGGAAGACTGCGAGCTTGCCGGAATGGGCACGACCTGCGATCTGGTCTTTGTCCGCGACAGCGCTGTTCATGTCGTTCATGTCGGCGACAGCCGTACTTACTCCATCAGAGGCGGTAAGATCCTGCAGCTTACCGAAGATCACTCGGTCGTTCAGGAAATGGTTCGTCGCGGTGAGTTGACGCCGGATGAAGCGCAGAACCACCCGAATAAGAATTTTATCACACGAGCTATCGGTGTGAATCACGAGGTACATATCGACTATATCGAGGCGGAGTTTGCTTACGGCGATGTGATCCTCATTTGTTCCGACGGACTGTCAAACAATGTTCCGAAAGCGGATATGGTCAAGACGGTTCACGAGAACCGCGGTGTTATGCTGATCGATACATTGGTAGAGATCGCGAAGCGCAACGGCGGTAACGACAATATCACCGTTACCGTAATCTATTAAGGAGTGACCTGATATGGATAAATATACAGGCAAAAAACTTGACGGAAGATATGAGATACGCGAGCTGATCGGCGTCGGCGGTATGGCGAATGTTTACCACTGCTATGATACGATCGACGCGCGTGAGGTCGCGATCAAGATCCTGAAGGATGAGTTTTTGGATAACGAGGACTTTATCCGCCGCTTTAAGAATGAGAGCAAGGCGATCGCCGTTCTCAATCATCCGAATATCGTTCGTGTTTATGACGTCAGTTTCGGCGATATGATCCAGTATATCGTCATGGAATATATCGACGGTATCACCCTCAAAGAATATATCGATATGCAGGGCGTCCTAGACTGGAAAGAAACCGTCCATCTGACGACCCAGATCTTGAAGGCGCTGCAGCACGCGCATGAGAACGGCATCGTTCATCGCGATATCAAGCCGCATAATATCATGCTTTTGCAGGATGGTACGATCAAGGTCACGGATTTCGGAATCGCACGTTTTTCATCTACCGCGACCCGCACGATGACCGAGCAGGCGATCGGTTCGGTGCATTATATCGCGCCTGAACAGGCGCGCGGCGAGAAAACCGACGGCAAGACGGATATTTATTCTGTCGGCGTCATGATGTATGAGATGCTGACCGGCAAGCTGCCGTTTGACGGCGATTCTGCTGTATCGGTCGCTTTGATGCAGCTTCAGGCGAAGGCGCGTCGCCCGCGTGAGATCAATCCCGATATCCCCGAGGGACTTGAGGAGATCACCGTTAAGGCGATGCAGAAGAATCCTGATGATCGCTATCATTCGGCGCTGGAAATGCTTTCCGATATTGAACGTTTCCGTCTGAATCCGAGCATTGTATTCGCTTATCAATATCATTCCGGCAAAAGCCGTACCAGAACCTCTGATCCTTCCAAGCGAACCAAGACTACTCCCAAGAAGGAGGACGAGTCTGCCTCGAAGAACGCGATCTATGATGACGACGCGCCTGTGCGCAGCCCCGCGCTGTCCGCTATCAAAGGCATTATCATCTCTGCTGTTATCGCGTTGTTGGTATTCGGCGGTATCGCGCTTTATAATGATTATATGGCTTCGCTTCCGGTGGAAGTAGACGTCCCCGATTTTGTCGGCATGACTGTCAAAGAAGCGCAGGAAGCCGGTAAAGGTATGTTTACCTTCTCTCAGGAATACCGTTACAGCGCGGCTGTTCCTTATGTCAACACCGCTATCGGTACGGAGGATATCGTCGCCCATCTGGAGGCGGTCAATCTTGTTCCCAAGGTTCTGTATGTTGAGAGTGAACAGACCGCGATGAAGGTCGACTCTGTCTATCCTCCCGCCGGAACAACACTGAAGATCGGATCTGTCGTCTATGTGTTTATCTCCAAAGGTATCACGAAGCAGCCTGTCGCAATGCCCTCTATCAAGGGTTATACCGCAGAGGAAGCGATCCAGATGCTAGCCGACGCCGGTATCACCGATTATACCGTCGAATACGACGAGTATATCGAGGCGGGTAAGGACGAGGTCGTTCGACAGAATCCTTTACAGGGCAGTATGATCTCACCTGATTATAAGGTCACGATCATTTGCTCAAAGGGCGAACATAAGGATAAGACCCAGTCGGTTCTGATCGACTTGCCGAAGGAAGAAAAGAACGAAGTCCATATGACCGTTCTGATCAACGGTGCGATCGATCAGGAAAACAGCAAGGACGTCATCCCCGCGTACAGCCCGACCTATAATCTGAAATTCAAGGCGAAAGATGACGCTACCGTTCTGATCCTTCTGGATGATGAGAGATATCGTGAATATACCGTCAAATATGATAACGGTTATGTTGAACTGATCAACACCTATCCGTATACACCGAAATCGACCGAGGCAGAGTCGGCAACGACTGCCGCCGATGTTGAAGCGGAACCACAGACGGAATATGAACAGGAAGAGATCGATATTCCTCCCGAAGATACCGCTCCGGCAGAAGGAAATGATGTAGCAGGATGATGAATCAAACACAGGGTCTGATAGTTAAGATTACCGGCGGCTTCTATTATGCAGAAGCCGCCGATGGCATACATGAATGTAAAGCCCGCGGTGTGTTTCGCAAGCGCGGCACCTCGCCGCTGGTAGGCGATAGGGTAGAGATCACGGTTCCCGATGACGGCTACTGTTCGATCGACGCGATCCTTGAGAGGAAAAATGCGCTTGTCCGTCCCGCTATGGCCAACCTCGATACGTTGATGATCATCAGCTCGGTCAAGGAACCGAACGCCAACCTGTATCTGATCGATAAGATGACAGCCGCCGCTGTCAGCAAGGACATCGAACCGATCGTTGTTTTTACAAAGACCGATCTCGGATCCGCGGCTGATTTGGTAGATATCTATCGTCAGGTCGGCATCCGCGCCTTTTCATTTTCCTCAGTCGATTTACAGGGTCTTGACGATATCAAGGCGGTATTGAAGGATAAAGTCACCGCTTTTTGCGGCAACTCCGGAGTAGGAAAGTCAACGCTGCTCAATTCGCTGTTTCCCGAGCTGAATCTGCAGACCGGAGAGATCAGCGACAAGCTCGGACGCGGCAGACATACGACCAGAACCGTTGAACTGTTCAAAAAACACGGCGGATATATTGCCGATACACCCGGTTTTTCCACGGTCGATATCGAGCGCTTTGAGTTGATCCGCAAAGACGAGCTGAAATTCGCATTCCCGGAATTTGAGCAGTATTTCGGTACCTGCAAATTCAATTCCTGCAATCATTTATGCGAGAAAGGCTGCAGTGTGATCGAGGCGGTGGAGAACGGCGTGATCCCGAAATCCCGTCACGACAGCTATGTGCGGATGTATGACGAGGTAAAGGATATCAAAGAATGGCAGATCACATGATATAAAAAGGGATTGTATCATTTCGATACAATCCCTTTTTTATAGGTACGCTTGCCTTAAAGTCCGGCAGTCTCCACTTTTTATGAAAAATGATATTGAAGGAAATACCTGTATGGTATTCCCTTCAATGATGGTGGAGACTGCTGGACTTGAACCAGTGACCTCCTGCGTGTGAAGCAGGCGCTCTCACCAGCTGAGCTAAGCCTCCGTATTCGGTTTATGATGATGCCCCCCGAACGTGTCGAGGGGCATTCTGGTGGAGACGGACGGGATCGAACCGTTGACCTCTTGAATGCCATTCAAGCGCTCTCCCAGCTGAGCTACGCCCCCAAAGCAGTATTATATTACCATATCTTTTACCATATTGCAAGCGAAATACGCAATTAATTTGATTTTTTATTGTTAAGACGATCGGTAATGCGCCCAATAAAGCCCTTTGAAGTTACAAGACTGTAACCGCTAATTTCACGCTATATCTTGATATTGACGGATCAATTGTGCTATAATGTTTTGGAAAAAATGAGTAAATGCGACTTTTAGGGGGATAACTATGCCTTTATGTATGGGTTGCTTAAATGAAATACCCGCTGCCGATTCGGTATGCGACATCTGCGGCTTTAATAATGCCGAAAAACAGGTGGCTCCGTATTTACCGTACGGTACTGTATTAAATAATAAATATGTTGTTGCGAGAAACCTTGATACCAACGGCGAGAGCACACGGTATCTCGGCTATGATAAGACCAACGGCAAGATCATCGCCGTGCGCGAGTTTTTGCCGATCGGTTTATTTGACCGCAGTGTCGATGAAACAAAGCTGTTCATTACGCCTCAGGATAAGAATAGCTTTACCGAAGCGTTAAATGCGTTCCAGAGTTATTTTGAAACGCTGAAAACCCTCGCGGATTCTTCCGCTTCGGTCGCGATCCTCGATAGCTTTGCGGCGAACAATACATATTATGTCATCGAAGAAAACGATGATCATATCTCGTTCAACGAGTATCTGGAGCACAACGGCGGTCATCTGGAATGGGATGTAGCGCGTCCGCTGTTTATGCCGATCATTACATTACTGGAAAATCTTCATAAGATGGGCATCGGCCATTATGCCGTATCTCCGTCTAACTTATATGTGACGTCTACCGGGAAGCTCAAACTCGGCGGCTTTGCGACAGAGAATGAGCGTAAGCGCGGTACGATGCTGAAATCTCAGCTCTACAGCGGTTGCGCCGCTCCCGAACAGTACAACGGCAACGCTCCGCTGGATATCGCTACCGATATCTACGGCTTTACCGCGACCATGTTCTTTGCCCTGACCGGCAAGCTGCCCGCAAGCGCGAAGGACAGGGAAAAGGACGCGCGTCTTCTGATCAGTACCAATACTGTCAAGCGCCTTCCGCCTCATGTCGTTTCTGCTTTGGCGAACGGTTTGCAGATGAAGAAGGAGAATCGTATCGCCGATTTTGACGATCTGCGTTCACAGCTTTCTGTTTCTTCTACGGTTCAGGCGATCCAAAATGAGATCTCCCGTACCGCGAGCATGACGCCCATCAAGCGTGAGCAGGCGCGTAAGTCCAACGTCAATCCGACGGCTGTCGGCATTATCGCCGCGATCTTCTCGTTGCTGATCTTTGCGGCGCTCGGACTTTGGTGGCTTTCTCAGGATCCGCATCTCGGCATCTTTGAACAGAAGCCGACGACAGTATCCACCGAGCCTCCGACCATCGAAGGCTGGACAGGTGATATCCTTGCCGATTATTCCGGCAAGACACTGGAAGAAGTCAAGGCGGCTTATAAGGGCACGATCAAGATCTCTTCCGACGGTGATTATTCCGACGATATCCCGAAGGGCTCTGTTATCCGTCAGGAACCGCCCGCGGGTTCGCCTGATTCCAACGGCGTTTTATACCTCGATATCAGCAAAGGCCCCCATATGGCAGTGCTTCCCGAGGTCGTCAACAAGTCCTCTAAGGCTGCAGCAGAGGAACTGACCGAGCTCGGTCTGGTCGTCACGCAGGAAGTTGAATTCAGCTC
>OMTA01000159.1 GCA_900313895.1 uncultured Eubacteriales bacterium
AAAATATGGGAAAATGAATTTCACGACATCATCTACCACCATTTGTTCGTTCTTGGTGAGTTTGAAGCGTTTCTTCGCTCCGCTGTGTGTTTTGATCTTAGGCATATTAAAATCCTCCTTTAATGACTGAATTAAGTTACTTTACGGGCTTCGGAGCCAGGAACATGAGCATCTGGCGACCCTCGAGCTTTGCGGGGCGCTCGATATTAGCGACCTCAGCGCAGGCGTCGGAAAAGCGCTTCATCGTCTCATAGCCGTACTCGGAATGACCCATCTCGCGGCCGCGAAAACGAATGGAAACCTTGACCTTATCGCCGTGAGCAAAGAACTTCATAGCGTTTTTCAGCTTGGTATTAAAATCATGGGTGTCGATATTCAGAGAGAGCTTGATCTCCTTGACTTCGACGGTATGCTGTTTTTTACGCGCCTCTTTCTCTCGCTTCTGCTGCTCAAAGCGGTACTTGTTATAGTCCATGATCTTGCAGACAGGCGGGGTCGCCTTGGGAGCGATCTTGACGAGATCGAGATTTTTTTCTTCCGCGATACGCAGTGCGTCAGCAGACGACATGATGCCGAGCTGTGCGCCGTCAGGGCCTATGACTCGCAACTCTTTGTCGCGAATATCCTCGTTGAACTGAAGTTCCTGTTTGCTGATGTCCAGCACCTCCAATAATAGTGTAAAACAAAAACACGGACAGATAGCTCCGTCCGCGTAACAATACCATAGCAAGGTCAGATGACCCGATAGTATTGACCCGTGCAGACGATACCCCACAGGTGAAAGCTACTGCTTTGCTTTGTTGTCCTGTATAGTATAATATCTTTTATATTGATTGTCAAGAATTATTTTCGATTTTTTTGTGGTATGATAGTAAAAGTTGATTAAATGATAGGAGAAATTCGGTGTTGCGTTTTCAAAATGAAGAAGAATATCGTCAATATCTGTATAAAAAAGATCTGAAGAAAACCGCGAACGGACTGGGCGCCGTGCTTTTGGTGATCTTCGCATTGGAGATCGTGCTCTCTTTTCTGATCACGTTGATACTCAAAGGATCCGGGACGACATCCGCCGCGCTGTCCGACTCTGTGCTCACGCTGCTTGAAAACGGACTGTTGTCCGCAATCACGTTTTTCTTTGTGATGCTGGTCTATGTCCTGATCAAAAAACGGAGCTTCAGCGCGCTCTTCCCCTTTGAAAAGATCGGAGCAAAAAAGCTGTTTATGCTCTGCACGATCGGTATCGCCGTTTCGCTGATGAGCAATATCGCCCCGACGATGCTGACGAATGTTTTCGGGCTGTTCGGACTGTCGAATACCGGCGGTGATTTCGATTTCGGCAACTCGGCTCCGTCGGTACTCATGTACTATCTGACGGTCGCGATCATGCCGGCGTTCACCGAGGAATTCGCTTTTCGCGGCGTGATCCTCGGCTCGCTGAGAAAGTATTCGGACGGTCTGGCGCTGGTGGTATCCTCCGCGCTGTTCGCGCTCATGCACGGCAACTTTGTGCAGATCCCGTTTACGTTCTGCTGCGGACTGATGTTTGGTTTATTGGTGATCAAGACCAATTCCATGCTGCCGTCGATCATCGTGCATTTTCTCAACAACGGACTTTCCGTCACCTTTGATCTGCTGTATCAGTATCAGGTGATGTCCGCGACGATGGTCAACATCTGCTACGGCGCGATCATCCTGATCACAAGCATCCTCGCGCTGATCTTTATCAAAAAGTTCATCAAAGAGGACGATCGGTTCTTCCGCCTCCAACGCGCGGATGATGTGATCCCCTACCGCGACAAGTTGAAATCCGTCGCAGGATCACCCACCCTCATCAGCTTTGCCGTTGTGATGATCCTGTTCTCGCTTTACATTTTGTTCATCCCGTTCATCCCGTATCTTATGTAGAGGATCGCGATATGGTCAATCCGGAATTCATGAAAGAGGCGCTGATACTGGCGCAAAAAGCCTTTGACGACGGAGAGGTGCCTGTCGGCGCGGTCGTCGTCAGGAAAGGCGAGATCGTCGGCAGAGGCAGGAATCGCCGCGAAAAAGGAAAAAACGCGCTGTACCACGCGGAGATCGAAGCGATCAATAATGCCTGCAAAGCCTTGGGCGGCTGGCGGCTGTGGGAATGTGAGCTGTACGTCTCCTTAGAGCCTTGCCCCATGTGCGCGGGCGCGATCGTGAACGCGAGGATCCCGCAGGTATATTTCGGCGCGTACGATATCAAAAACGGCTGCTGCGGCTCGATCACGAATATTCTCGAGCTGCAAAACGGCTACCATCCCGCCTGTGAGGGCGGGATTATGGAAGCAGAATGTGCCGCGCTCATGAGCGATTTTTTCAAGAAACTCAGGAAATAAATTTCTATAATAGAATTATAAGTATTAAAAGGCATCCGAAAGGATGCCCTTTTTTGATGAAAGAATTACCGAAAGGAACAGTACCGCTCCTACTTCAATTCCTCATCTCTCATTTCTAATTCCTAATTCTTTTCAACCTCTTGCGCGGCAAGCATGACGGATACCTTCGCGGTCGCAAAGGATAATCCGCCCTGTAAGTACACGGCATACGGCTCGCGGATCGGCCCGTCGGCAGACATCTCGATGGAAGATCCGAGAGTGAACGCGCCCGCAGCCATGATAACCTCGCTGTCATAGCCGGGCATCGGCGAAGGCACGGGTGATACAAAGCTGTCGATCGGCGATCCCGCCTGGATCCCGCGACAAAAAGCGCACATTTTCTCGGGAGAGCCGAGGGTAATGACATCGATGATATCACCGCGCCTTGTCTTGTAGGACGGCTCGACGTCGTAGCCGAGGATCTCAAAGAGCGCAGATGCGAACACAGCGGTTTTGACCGCTTCCGCGGTGACTGCGGGGGCATGGAACGCGCCCATGTACATCTCCCTGAGAACGCTGAGCGTACAACCGAGCTCTCTGCCGGTTCCCGGCGCGCTCAGTCGATAGGAACAAAGCTCGACGAGATCCGCTTTGCCCGCGATATAACCGCCGGTAGGAGCGATTCCGCCGCCCGCGTTCTTGATCATCGAACCCGCCATGATATCGACGCCGACCGAGATCGGGGATTCGAACTCGGTAAACTCGCCGTAGCAATTGTCGAGCATGATGATAGTATCCGGTGAAGCAGGCTTGACGACGTCGCAGATCGCCTTGATCTCCTTGAGTCGCAGCGAAGGACGTGTCGTATAGCCCTTGGAACGCTGGATGTATACCATCTTCGGACGCTTTTCGGTAACAGTCGCCTTGATCTCGTCAAGATCAACGGTACCGTCGGCTTTCAGCGCGACCTCGCTGTATTTCACACCGAAATCCTTGAGAGATCCGCTGCACTCGGTGATACCGATCACGGGCTGGATGGTATCATAAGGCGTGCCTGTCACGCAGAGCATCTCGTCGCCGGGTCGGAGCATACCGAACAGTGCGACGGTCAGCGTATGGGTGCCGCTCATAAAATTATGTCTGGCGAGCGCGTCCTCAGCATCGAAGACATAGGCGTAGATCTTGTCAAGCGTATCTCTGCCGCGGTCGTCAAAGCCGTAACCGGTCGAGCCGCAAAACATACTCTCGCTCACGTTGTACTGCTGAAACGCCTTGAGCATTTTTTGCTGATTGTACTCCTTGATCCGCTCGATCTCAGCGAAGTGATCGGCACAGAGTGCGAGCGCCTGATCGGCGACTTTCCGAATGTTTTCATCAAAATGGAATAATGGGGTCATGCTGAAAATATCTCCTTAAAATCAGCTATAACTGTAAAGCCGGAATGTTGGTAAAACCGTGTGTTTTGCTCCGACGCGCTGAGGACAAACACGCGTTTGCCCTCTCTCCTGAGACGGGTCGCAAGCGTTCTGACAAGCTCGCGGGATAATCCCCTGCGTCGATAGTCGGGATGGGTCGCGACAGCGCCTAAAATCGCCGCGCTTTTTGTCTCGGAAACGGTCATCACGGATGACGCGAGGTCACCGTCGATAGCGGTCGCCGCAAGATGCAGCTTTCCGCGGTTTTTGCGATGGGTAACATCCGATAAAAAGAGCAGGTATTCGGGCAGGATGAAGATCGGACTTTCGCAGGTTTTCAAGAGGTCGTATAACGCCTTGAAATCGGGCTCGTATATTTCTATATAAGAAATATAATCCTGAATATATTACATTTCATG
>OMTA01000160.1 GCA_900313895.1 uncultured Eubacteriales bacterium
ATCTCCAAGCCTGTCAGTATCGCCAGTATTTCTACATCCTGACAGGCTGTTTGTCGTTCTGTATGATCGCTGTTTTCATCATAAGCGACAATACCCCTGCGCAGCGCCGCATTACTGATCTGACCGACGCGGTTGGAAAAGGTGCTTTTGACCGACTCCATCCTTGCGCGCCAATCATCGGCGTCGGATATGAGCGGCTCTGCTGACGGTATCTTCAAAACGGGTAAGGAGCGATTATCGGTATAGCTTCGTTTTACACAGTCGTTGACGATGGGATCGGCTATCGTTTTTACCATATCGCCGTCATAGTCCGCGCCGCCGAGACGGTCGGGGATCAATGATCGGGAATCCACCATAACTACATAGCAAAGATGAGAAAGATACTTCTTTCGCAATTTACCGACCTTTGACAACGGACAAACAAGCGCTTCTTCGTTACGTGCAATATGTGGGCTGCGCAGGAGCGTATAATACTCCTGCGTCGTATAAACGGGCTGCGGCGCATAGATTATGTTACCGGATAAACACTCCTCCTCCAACTTTTTGTAAGCCTTACTTTCTCCTTCCGCACACCTTACGATGTACGCCAGTAACCGCATCAAGTCGTCGGATAAATAACGGTTATCTCCTGCAACCAGCAACTGTCCGACAGCATATCTTTGTCTGACGCTCTCCGCTTTGGCGGAGAGTTCTTTTTTATAGATTGGCTCTTCCAAAAATAACGGATTCTGATTGATTATCTCTGCGCGCAGTCTGCGCCTGTCCGTAACTTCCAATTCCTCACTGCCGATGAGTTGTGAAAAGCATTGACGGCGGTCGCCGTACTCGCCGACATATTCATAATACGCCGCCTCAGTTGTTTTCGTCAGCCAGTGCCGCGGATCGGTGTTCGGTGATCGATCCCAACCAAGCGGCAAATTCAACGGACGAAATTCTTCATCCGTCAGCGCAAGTGTGTTCAAAAACTGGTAGTTCAGCTCTGTAGTGTCTTGTTGCGCGAGCTTATCCATACCGGAAATATACAGCGCATAGTCATATTGTTCGCACCGTTTCAAATACTCCGTCCAAGTCAAGCCGTTCTCCGTCATCCAGCCAAAGCCCTTGAACATACTCTTTGTAAGAATCATATCTACATCGTTTACGGCGTGAGCATCGCCCCATATATCGGTGATCTGCTTTACGCCGAGTTCAGAGAACAGCATTTTGAAATCAATCTCGTGAACAACGCCCTTGATATACGGCAGACGGATCTGAAAAGAATGATGGTTTTTCTTTGAATCCAGTCTTTCGGCAAGCTCTTTGGATATGATGCCCTCGCCGTCGAACTCCAACACCTCAACATCGGCTTTCCTTTCCACACGGCTGTATTTGCGCATAGGATTATCCGTGCCGTCATCCTCAACGGTGATGATGTCCGCATCCTGTATGATGCTTTTCGGATTGTCGATCACGACGATCCTTTTTTCATGTAATAGGCCCGCAATCTTACAGCGCCGTCCGCCGGTGAACATCAGGCCGTTATACGCATACAGCTTGGATAGCTGACACCTGCCTATGCTCATGCCGAGCATCATCCGCTTCCGCAAAGGTTCATATACATCTTCACGGACAAACGACAGCACGTTGTTGCGGCTCATGCTGGCGGAGCGTTCAAAGGCGAAATACCTCTTAGCAGGGTATCTTTCGTCAAATACAATCTCGATCCCTTCGGGACGGAACAGATACTCCACTTTCTGTTGCAGCTTAGCAATCCTGCCGATAGGTCGCCGGTCAAAGATACCGGAGAAATCGACATAGACAAACACATCGGATAAGCAATCAGACGTAGAGGCATTGTCGTCAGTAATACCTAAAACCACCGACGCCTGATAAAACATCATGCAGTCGTCCTGCTCGATTCTTTCTACAAGGTATTCTTTGGATGGATCTGTAGCGTCAAAATAGAATCGCCAACCGTCATCCTGTGGCTTGGCAGAAGATAAAAGGCTGATCGCCGAGATCTGCGGAATTAAATACTTTTTCATGGCATACTCCAAAATGATATAGAAATATCATAGCACAGATGTTTAAATAATTCAAGTATTTGTTATTTGATAACTGCCCCCACTTTTTGACTGAGGCAAGGTAAGGGTTCAGTCGCCTTACCCTATGAATGGTGCCTCACAGCGAAGAAAAGCGCCCGAATGAATCCCGACAGCTTTTTGTTCAACAGTGATCCCGGGCGCTTTTGTGTTTCGGAGCAGTGATCCGCCGACCGCAGGTCGAGCAATTTATAGGAGGTGTTCATGATGCCTACGAAGCTAACCCCGACCATGTCGGAGCAGGTGAAACGCACCGTCCGCAGATCCTGCTGCAATCACATCGACGGAAACTGTCTGCTGCTTGATGACGGCGACAGTCATCCCTGTGTTCAGCTTCTTTCGGTCAGCCGACTGTGCTGTAACTACTTGAAAAAGTATGTTCTGCCCGCCAAACCGGAGCTGTACGCAGCTATCATCCATTACAATGAAAAATGAAAGGAATGAAAACCAATGAAGAAGTATCAGGACTTCTATATTATCGGAGTCGATCACGGCTTCGGAAACATGAAAACGGCAAACTGCTGTTTCCCTTCAGGGGTCATATCCAGCGACACCGAACCGCCGTTCACGAATGACCTGCTGGAATGGAATGACAAATATTATTCCATCGGCGCAGGGCATAAGGAATACTCACCGGACAAGGCGACAGACGATGACTATTATGTGCTGACTCTGGCGGCTATTGCCCGTGAGTTGCGGCGAGAGCATATTACTGATGCAAAGGTGTTTATCGCTGCGGGTCTACCTCTGACATGGTTCGATAAGCACAGGGAGAGGTTTATCCAATATCTGCTTCAGCATCAGACGGTAGACTTCACATTCCGCAGAGTCGATTACCATATCAAGATCGTCGGCGCAAACGTATCTCCGCAGGGCTTTGCAGCAGTTGCCGAGCACCTCGACAACTTTCAGGGGAATACAATGCTCTGCGATATCGGCAACGGAACCATGAACCTGCTGCGGATTAAAAACACAGTGCCCGATCAGACTACGATGGCAACTGAGGAATACGGTGTCTATCAATGTGTGAAAACCGTCAGAAAAGCATTGATGGATGAGCATCAGGCAAAAATCGACGAGGACACCATCACAGAGATCGTCAAAAAGGGTACGGCAGATATTGATAACGCATATCTTCAAACCGCTGTTGGCGCAGCGAAGAGGTATACCGCCGGTATCTTCCGTGTTCTCAGGGAGCATGACTATGATCCGAAACTGATGAAGCTCTATGTGGTAGGAGGCGGAGGTTGTCTGATCCGACACTTCTCTGAGTATGACCGGAACCGCGTATGCATCAATGCTGACATCTGTGCTGCGGCGAAGGGATTTGAGTACATCGCCTATAAGCAGTTGGTCCGGAAGGGAGGCGTGTAGTATGAACAAAAGTATTACTCTGCGGTTGGATCTGGACAAAGCCGACCACAAGCGCGTATACGATTATCTGCAGGGCTCAGAGCTGTCAATCAACAAAGAAGTTGTTCACACGATCTGTGACTATCTTGATCTGATGGAAGAACGAAAAATCGAGGAGGAGTTCCTCGACCGTGTTGTCTTGGCCGTTCAGGACAGCTTAAAGCCGCTAGTCCCTCTCCTGAATCTTTTGAGTATGGTACAGCCTGTTGCCCAAGTGCAGCGGGCTGTTCCTGTACAACAGGAGAACAGCAGGGAGGCAGAAGAAAACATGATGGACTTTCTTGATAGCTTTGGATGAGCTTTTGATGTCGCAGAGGCATCAGATTATGACTGGAATGACGCCATCATAGACCGCCGACGAAGGTTGACGCCGGAAGATGCTGTTATTGATGTCAAAGTCTGAAAAATGTATGTCAAAACACAATCCAACCAAACAAGGAAGAAGACAATGCATAAGCTACAGGATATAAGGCACAGCAGATGAGCTATCAAATAGGCCCAGACGCTGTGTCTTACACTGTAACAAGCAGGGAACTTGTACACCAAGTTCCACCGCAGCGGAGCCTGTATCCGCTGGCCTTTAGGGCGATCCCTAACACCCCTTAATCTAACTATAAATATGGAGGTATATAAAAATGGAAAACAAAAATCAAAAAGATACT
>OMTA01000163.1 GCA_900313895.1 uncultured Eubacteriales bacterium
ATTGTCCGGCGTTGCGGGAAAGCCATTTGAAGGTCTCTCCGTCGGCAAACGAGCCTTTTTCCTGATCGTCGAATCGGATGAGCAGCCCTGTCTGCTGTTCGCTCTCTCCCGCGCGAGGGGTGGTGCGCTTGACCTGCGCCTCCGCTTTGACAAGCGTCATCTTGGATTTTTTCAGATACGCATTGACCGCGTTATCGTACAGGTCTTTTTGTTCTTTGAAAGAAATATACCCTTCCGTTACCTTCAGCGGATGTCCCGCCGCCTCTGCGTCGGAGAGCAGCTTTGTCAGGTCGTCCGTCATCACGGGAGAGACCTTGACGCCATTGTAATCCGTCAGGGATGGGACGTAGGTCGCGTCCAGAGGATAAGCGGGGCTGACGACCTTCAGGAGCATCGGATCGGATGCGACAGGCTCGGTCGGCTCGGAGCCGGAGATCACCGTCTTTTCCTCAGAGGCGCTCTTCTCATAGCTTTTGTAGCCGAAAAAGATACCGACCGCCAATACCGCGAGCATCACAACAGGAAGGATAAAGAGCAGAGCGCGCTGGGTCTCTGTCTTTTTATCCTCTCTGAGCTTTTGCTCCTCAAAGGAGCCGCGGCTGATTTTGTACGGTTTGATCTTGCGTCTGCGTGCCATGTATCCTGCCTTGTCAAAAAATATTATCCGGGTCGTCGGGACGCCGACCCCTACAAATCGATTCTTTCCTGAGGGGAAGACTTTTTATTTGATTGCTTTGGTGTCGATCTCTTCCTGCGCGAGCTTGATGAAATCGTCGAGCGACATCGAGCCCAGATCGCCTTCCTTGCGGTGGCGGATGGAAACGGTATCGTTCTCGATATCCTTATCGCCCACAACGATCATGTACGGGATCTTCTGGAGCTGTGCCTCGCGGATCTTGTAGCCGATCTTCTCGGAGCGGTCATCGACTTCGACGCGCATTCCCAAGTCATCGAGTACCTTCTTGATCTCATAGACGCGATCATGATGACGGTCGGCGATCGGAAGGAGCTTGACCTGTACGGGAGCGAGCCACATCGGGAAAGCGCCCGCGTACTTCTCGATCAGCAGAGCGAGGGTGCGCTCATAGCAGCCGATGGAGGTACGGTGGATGATATAGGGGTTCTTCTTGACACCGTCGCGATCGACATATTCCATGCCGAATTTTTCGGCGATCATGGGATCGATCTGGATGGTGATAAGGGTGTCTTCCTTACCGAATACGTTCTTGATCTGGATATCGAGCTTGGGACCGTAGAATGCCGCCTCGCCGACGCCGATCTTGTATTCGACGCCGAGGTCGTCGAGGATCTTGCCCATCATGCCCTGGACCTTGTTCCAATCCTCCTCGGTACCGATATATTTCTCTCTGTCGTCGGGATCCCACTGGGAGAAGCGATAGCTGACGTCCTCATCAAGACCGAGAGTCTTCAGACAATACATCGCAAGCTCCAGACAATGGGCAAACTCGCCCTCGAGCTGCTCGGGGGTGCACATGAGGTGACCCTCGGAGATCGTGAACTGTCTGAGACGGATCAGACCGTGCATCTCGCCAGAAGCCTCGTTACGGAACAGGGTCGAGGTTTCGTTCAGGCGCATCGGCAGGTCGCGGTAGCTTCTGCCGCGGTTGAGGTACGCCTGATACTGGAAGGGGCAGGTCATCGGACGAAGCGCGTAAACCTCGTCGTCCTTCTCCTCGTCGCCGAGGATGAACATACTGTCCTTATAGTGATCCCAGTGTCCGGAGATCTTGAACAGATCGGACTTGGACATAAAGGGCGTTTTTGTCAGCTGCCAGCCGTTCTTCTGCTCGAGATCCTCGACAAAGCGCTGGAGAAGCTGGATGATGCGCGCGCCCTTGGGCAGCATGATCGCAAGTCCCTGACCGATATAATCAACGGTGGTGAACAGCTCCAACTCTCTGCCGAGCTTGTTGTGATCGCGCTTTAACGCCTCTTCCCTCTTGGTGATGAATTCTTCGAGCATCGCCGCCTTCGGGAAGGAGATGCCGTAGACACGGCAGAGCTGATGGTTCTTGGAATCACCGCGCCAATACGCGCCGGTGCAGTTGGTCAGTTTGAACGCCTTGACGGGCGCGACGGACATCAGGTGGGGACCCGCACAGAGGTCGACGAACTCCGCCTGCTTGTAGAAGCTGATCGGCTCGCCTTTATCCGCGTGCTCGGACGCAAGCTCTACCTTATACGGCTCGGCGATCTCTTCGAGGTACGCCACCGCGTCGGCAGGGGCTTTTTCAAAGCGGCTGATCTCGATACCGGATTTGACGATCTTCTTCATCTCGGCTTCGATCTTAGCAAGGTCATCGTTATCAAAAGGCTTTTTGACATCAAAATCATAGTAGAAGCCCTCGTCGATCGCGGGGCCGATGGCGAGCTTCGCCTCGGGATACAGGCGCTTTACCGCCTGAGCGAGGATATGAGAGGTAGTGTGCCAGAACGCCTTTTTACCTTCCTCGTCGTCAAAGGTCAACAGCTCGACCTTGCAGTCCGCGGTCAGCTCGGTTCGCAGGTCGCAGACCTTGCCGTCGATCATCGCGGCACAGACGTTTTTGTACAGTCCCATGGAGATGGACTTGGCGATTTCGGCGGGAGTGATATTCTCGTCAAATTCCTTGACGACGCCGCCCTTGAGTTCTACATTGATCATAGTTATCTTCTCCTTTTATGATATAGTGGATAGTTAGTAATGTTTGGTTATCGTCTTACCCTTTTTATGAGGTAAAATAAACACGCCCTGATTATTCTGAAAAAGAATTATCAGGGCGTAGTTACGCGGTTCCACCTGAGTTCGGTCATCGGGGATGACCCTCATTGAGCCTTAACGCGGCGAACGTCGCTCCATTTCCTGAGCGATCTCAGGGGTGGTAATCCGAAAAGCGGTACGCCGTCTTTCACCGACCGACGGCTCTCTTGGGCACCGGGATCACGGATCATGTCCCCGTCAACGATAGGTTATTCATATTGTTAATAATATAACACTTCAAGTCATTTCTGTCAATGACAAATCGATGACAATCTTATTGATCGCCGGAGATCTCGAGGATCAGCTTATCGATCTCGTCGAGCTGTTCGGAATAGGTTTTTTCCTTTTCCTGCTCCTCTTCATCCTCGACCGGCGTCTCTTTGGTAATATAATCATCGACGTCCAGCTCAGCCGCTTTGTAATACGATTCCTCACGTTTTTCCTCGTTGTGCATTTCCTGTGTTAGGAAATCGTCGGTATCGGCTTTTGAAATATAGATAGACGCGGGGGTATCGCCGTTATCCTCTTCATCAAGGTCGGTGACGACCACTTCCCCGTTTTCGGGGTTATCTTCGTCGATATCCTTATAATCGTCATCCTCATCCACGACCACGACATGATCCTTGTCCTTGACAAAGATCGTCAGCTCGATGATGAAGGAAAGGATATACAGACCGATCAGCGCAACCTCGACATAATGCGCGTTTTTCATGATGTTTTCCGGATCAAAATTCGCGTACAGATTGCCCGCCGCATAGGAGATCATCGCGGCAGCTGCCGGGAAGCCGTAGATAAAGCAGGATTTGACTGCGTTCTTCGCCTCTGTCAGCGACAATGTGACCGCGTAATTGAAGAAGAACATGGTCGCGAAGATATAGCAGAACAGGCGGGTGACGTCTGCCTGAACCAGCGACTCGGTCGTAAACTCGACAAAGCAGCGGATCAGTCGGATCGCGCACAAAAGCGCTGGCGCGACGTAAAGCAGCCCGAACGTCTTTTTGGTCTTATTGACGAACGAGTGGTTCAGCCCCATGACGACAAATACCACGGCGGCAAAGACGAGCATCACTGCTTCGATCACCGCGAGGACGTTGATCTTGTCGGCGCTGATGATACCGTAGAAGGAATCCGCGCCGTCGGCAGCGGTCACAACCGCGATCAGCAGTCCGATGATACCCGCAGCATAATTACGATGCGGCAGATAGTATTTGGAGATCCTGCGGTCGCACAGACACATGATCAGCGCAAACAGGAAGATCAGCACGACACAGCCGATCACAGCGTACTCCAGATGTAAGTCGGATAAACCTAAGATACTGTTATCCGGAAAGATCGTTTGGGCAAGTTTGAAAAAGAT
>OMTA01000164.1 GCA_900313895.1 uncultured Eubacteriales bacterium
TAGGCTCGGCATGGACTTCCTGAGCGAGCTTCTTCGCAAGGGCGTCCGTACCCGAGGGATCGACCTTCATCGAAAGCTCAAAGTGTTTTTCACCCTTATTGAGGCTTTTTTCCGCGGAATACTCTTTGATATCGTCAAGGATCTGTGAGGTATTGAAGGTGTATTTAAAATCTTTTTTGGTCAGATTGAAGTCTTTATCCCCCGCTTTGACATGGACCTTGATGCCATCGGCAACCTGATCCTCGATTGAGGACAGCTTATCCTCGGCTTCCTTCATGGTCAAACCGCCGATATTGACGTCGTTGACATATACATTATCGGAAACAACGGATGATGAACCGGATTTCTGATAGAGATACCAGGTAAATCCGCCGCCGCCGACAAGGACAAGCACCAGGATCACGACGATCGTGATCACCAGCGGCTTTTTGCTTTTCTTCGGTTTATCGTAATCCTGTTCATCCTGATCTTCCACATCAAAGGAACTGCGGGAATTGATATCCACATATCCCGATTCATCCTTCCATCTCTGCGCATAAGCGGGCGCGGACGAGCGTCTCGGCTGACCGCCGTTCCTTGCGGAGGAAGCGGAGGATCTGTTGGAGGAGGACAGGCTGTTATTTCTGCGAGCTTCTTCAAGGATGGAGTTGATCTCCATCGTATCTGAGGATGGTTTCTGAGCCATAAATGCGGCCTCCGTACTATATATTGTTACCCAAAGTTTATCAACCTACTATTTCAGTTCACATTATATAGCTGTCGGATTTATTTTAAATTCTGTATTAGAATTATAAAGCAAAAATGTTGCCGATATTTTCTGCCTTTTCATTCCTGTTTTATATCAATAATAAATAAAGCCTTACACAGCAAAGATCATGACGCCCGTTTTTCGGCACATACAGCGTTCGTTTTCGGAGCTGAAGGCACAAAAAGCCCTGCTCTCAGGTGAAAGCAGGGCAGTTTTATCAGTTTTCTTCAAAGATAACACGGAATGAGGTGGATCCGATCGTAACGATATCGCCCGAGCGCAAGCGGTTGGGCGCAAAGATCTTCATGCCGCCGATATAGGTGACGCCGGCATCGGAGGTCTCCTCCAGCATGATCCCACCGTCTGTGACGCTGATAACAGCGTGCATCGGGCGCATCTTTGCGTCCTCAAACACCAGGTCACAGCCCTTGTCGGTACCGATCGTCAGATTGCGTCTGAGGCGGAAATCCAGTTCCGCGTTGTAACACATACCCGACAATACCTCGATCTCGATCGGGATACCGCGTCCCGATCCGATATCCGGATCATGATTGCCCGAGGGCTGCTTTTTCCTCAGCAGCAATACCGCGATAATGATCAGCAGTATCAAAAGGATCGAACCGCAGACCGCTACACCGATGATCACGCCCTGATGATTCTCTTCCTCTTCATCCTGTGCGTTTTCATCATTGATGTTCGGGTCAGCCAGAACGCTTCCGGTCGGTTCCTGTTTGTCAAGCGCGTCAACGTGTTGTCCGTCGGGAACAGATTGTGTCGATCCCGTCTCGCCGGACGGTTCCTGTGCGTCTGTCGGCTCAGCGGCATCCGTCGCGTCTGTGGGAGCCTGTGTCGGATCATCCGGCACACCGTTCCCCTCGTCCTGCAATTCGCCGTCCTCCTGAACATTTTCGTCATACGGCGCTCTCGGATGCCCCGGATCGGCAAATACCGTCAGGCTCAGCGAAAATAAAAGGAATAATGTCAACAGAAAAGCAGCTGCTTTTTTCAACCCGACACCCCCTTATCGAATCATCGCGGTGATGACGGACAGGTTATCGCTGTCGTCCTTCAGCCGCTCGATCACGCGCAGCATCATGAGCTCTGACCACGCCTGCGCGTTATTGGTTTTCAAAAAGTCAAAGAGGATCTCCTGATCCTTAATATATTCCCAGAAGCCGTCGGAGCAAAGCAGGAAGCCGTCGCCGGCAGTCAGAGGCTCTGTCGTTTCACCGAAATCCGGCTTGAGCTTTGACCGGGAGCCGAGCGAGCGCAAGAGACTTGACTGATCCTCATCGGTCGCGATCTCCTCGCGCGAGATCTCTCCGGCGCGATACTTTTTGAACGCGACGGAGTGATCCTCGGTCACCGCCTCGATACGGCTGTTGTGGATATAGTACAGACGCGAGTCGCCGACGTGCGCCCATGTCGCCTTTGTGCCGTTGATCTTCAGCGCGACGACCGTGCTTTTCATCTTATTCGCGCGCGCCGCCTGCTGGTCAAGGATCTCGCGGTCAGCCGCTTCCAATCTTCTCTTTATCCAATCCTTGTCGTTTTTCGTATCCTCGATCGGCTCGGCAAGAACGGTATCGACGACCGTCTTTGAGGCGATATCGCCGCCTCTGTGACCGCCCAGACCGTCGGCGGCAACAAGCACCGCGCCATAAGGGGTATAGGCAAAGCCGACGCTGTCCTCGTTATATTCTCTTCCGCCCGGAGAGGTAAAGGAATAAATATCAATCATAGTCATTCTCCCTTTATAGAAGTATCAAGGGTGTTCTATCAATATTCGCACTGAACGACCAGCGCGGTATAGTTATCCTGAAAACGTCTGCCCGCCGCTTCGACGCCCTCATGCATCATGCGGCACATCTGCTCCGGTGTCGGAGCGCTGAGACATTCCTTGAGCTGCGCTTCATCCAGAACGCCGCCGACGCCGTCGGAGCAAAGCAGGATCACATCGCCGTCCATCAGCGGGATCGGACGCAGGGTGCAGTCGATATCACGCAGCTCGCGCATCCCGAGGAAACAGGTCAACGCCGCTTTTTCCGGATGGGTCTTAGCAGGCGTGCAATCCACCGAGCCCTCTCTGATCTGTTGCAGACAGACTCTGGTAAACATATTCTGCTTTCGGTTGAGATGATAGATCGAATCGCCGCGTTTCAAGATGAGATAGCTGTCGCCGACGCTGGAATAATACAAGCTCTCGTTATAGAAAACACAGATGATACCGGTGCTGCCGCCCTGGGCGTTCAGCGTTCCAAAGATCTCGTCGTTCGCCATGACCATATAGTTTTGGAGCTGGGTGGGAATATCGGCGGAGACATCCATCTTCTCAAACTCCGCCTTGATGCGCGAGATCGCCGCTTCACTGGCGACCTTGCCGTCCTTCATACCGCCCATTCCGTCCGCCACGACGGCGAGGAGTCCCCTCGTCCGCATCAGTGTGACATCCGAAATGTTCACAAAGGCAAAGGAATCCTCCTGATAAGAGCGTGTACCGATCTGCTGGAGCTGTGCGCCGCGATAGCTCAGATAATGCGGAATCGGATTCTCAAAGGTATATGCGCGCGGTGCGTTCAATAAAGTTGTGCTGTTGGTTTTTTTCATCTTCTTCAGCCTTTCAGCCCGCAGATCATAATTTCGCTCATGCAGGCGGTTCAAAAAGAATACGTTTTATCTTGTCAACAGGATGATCAGCAGGATCACACCGAATACCGCCATACTGATCCCGAAAGAAGCCAGTGTGGTCTTCAAGGGACTGAACGCTTTCTGCTGTTTCGGTTTTTTCTGCTTAGGTTGTTTGGATTTTTGCGGCTCAAAGGTCTGCGGAACAACGGGGGGTGGGATTTGTGATCGCTGCGGCTGTACAGAGGGGATCTGCGCCGAGTTGCCGGTCGAAACGTTGTTCCGGATCATCGCGGGCTGTGCGCCGGCGACAGGAGCGGGTCTGAACAGCGCCGGAGGCACCTGACCCGTAGTCAACAGACATTCCTTGAACTGCTGTGTCGTCTGGAATCTGTCCGAGGGCTGTACAGCCAGCGCTTTGAACAGCGCGAACTCACCCTGAGGGGTCAGATCGGGACAATAGTAACGCGGGGTGACCAGCATATCATCGTCCAGACGGTCGATCGAATCCTGCGGGACGATGCCGGTGATACAGCGATAGAAGGTCGCCGCCAAAGAGTAGACATCGGTAAAGGGGCCCTGTCTGCCGTGACGCGAATACTGCTCGCGGGGGGCGTAGCCGTGTTTTAATACGACGTCAAGGCTGCGACTCATATCGCCGAGGCTGTATCTCGCCGCACCGAAGTCAAGCAGCTTGATCTTTCCCGATTTTGTGATGATGATATT
>OMTA01000165.1 GCA_900313895.1 uncultured Eubacteriales bacterium
ATGGTGAAGTGCAGGCCGTCGGGATCGACGCTGTGCCAGAATTTCGCGGTCTGGAAATGTCCGAGCGCGAGCTTGTAGCTATGCGCGGCGATCTTGGGATAACCGGAGGTGCCGGAGGTGAAATACATCAGCATCAGATCGTTGCCGCAGGGGCTTTCGGGGGTGCGCTCGAAATGAGAGGAAAACAGGGTGTATTCCTCATCGAAGGTGCGCCAGCCGTCGCGGGTGCCGTTGACGATGAGCTTTTGGATCTGGGGGAACTTTTCGCACGCGATATCGACCTCGGCGGCGGTATCGCCGTCAGCGGTACAGAGGATCGCGCAGACGCCGGCAGACTTAAATCGGTATTCAAAGTCGTGGCTCTGGAGCTGGTTGGTCGCGGGGATCGCAATCGCGCCGAGCTTATGCAGTCCCATCAGCGCGAACCAGAACTGATAATGACGCTTCAAGACAAGCATCACGCGGTCGCCGCGCTTGATGCCGAGCGACTTGAAGTAATTCGCGCACTGGCTGCTCTTGTGACGGATATCGGTGAAGGTGAAGCGGCGCTCAGTCTTATCCTGTGAGATATGCAGCATGGCGAGCTTGTTCGGCTCGCGGTAAGAGATCGCGTCGATCACGTCGAATGCAAAATTGAATTTGTCCTCGTTTTTGAAGGTGATCTTGATGGGAGTACCCTTTTCGTTGGTCTCGAACTCGACGAATTTGTTGTACTCGCGCTCTTTTTCCTTATCATCCGCGGTAATGATGCTGTTATCCTGGATCTGCTTGCCGGGCTCCAGCTCGGGGATCGGCTCACCGGTCGGATTGAGGACGATCGCGTAGAAGGTGCAGTCCTTGCCGCCGACAGCGATCATACCGTGGGGCTTGTCGGAATCAAAGTAGATAGAATCTCCGGGACCTAAGGTCTCTTTATGTTCGCCGACCTGAACCATCAGCTCGCCCTCAACGACAACGTCGAGCTCCTGACCCGCGTGGGTGGTCAGCTCGATCGGCTTAGACAGCGCCTCCGGATTGAATTTGCTTTTGACATACAACGGCTCGGCAATACGATTCTGGAACGCGTACGCGAGGTTGTAATAGGTCATGCCGTGCGCCTGGCTGACCTTCTGACCGCCGCCGCGACGGGTGACGGTGTAGGATTTCAGATTAGGCGAGAAGCCCTCGATGATATCGGTAACGTTGACGTTGAGAACCTGCGCGCAACGATAGATGAACGCGAAGTTCAGATCCTGTTCACCGGATTCACAGGCAGTATATTCCTCCTCGGTGACGTCGGTGAACTTTGCCATCTCGGCGATCGAACGGCCCTCGAGCTCGCGAAGCTCTCGGATACGCTGCGCCATCTCTTTGATTTTAGCGTCTAACGATGTTATCTTTTCCATACCTTACCTCTTTCCGGGACAAGAAAAACACTCGTCCCAAAGTAATAACTTTGAGACGAGTGTGAATATCACATCCGCGGTACCACTCAAATTGCAGGTTGCTATCGCAACCTTACCACTCTCAGGGTCCATCAACCCCCAGACATTGACGCAGTCATCACGGAGGAGGTCTAGTCACTGAATATCAGCTTTCTTCTCCCCGGCTCAGAAGCTACAAACACGGAAATCATCACGGGAGCTTTCACCAACCGCTCCTTCTCTGAGAGATGACAGACCGAGCCCTCTTCGTCACAGCCTTTGAAGTAACCACTGATCCATATATGCCTATCGGCTGATCATGCACCTTGCTTGCATCTTTTCTGCCAGTTCATCCAAAAATCGACACCCATACGTCAGTATGCGAGCCGATTGTTTGTCAAACTGACAAAAAATCTGACAGCGCAATCTGCATAATCATATAAATCAGTGTTTACTTATCGCTCATTATGTTATCACAATCTTTGGTATTTGTCAACAGGAAAGTTGTAATATATTTGGTTAATTTGACTGTTTTCAAAACAAGTCGTTCAGAGAAAAAACAAGAATGTTTCGTCACGGGAATCCCCTTCTTCATGACTGTAGTAATGACAAGGGGATTGCCACAGCCCTTCGGGCTTCGCAATAACAGCTTTTTTCTACAATTTATTCCTCTGGATCTTGCCGCTGATCGTCTTGGGCAGGCTGTCGCGGAATACGACGATACGCGGGTATTTATACGGCGCGGTATGCTTTTTGACGTAATCCTGGATCTCCTTTTTCAAGGCGTCGGTGCCTTCTGTTCCCTTGACGAGGACGATGGAAGCCTTGACGACCTGACCGCGAACCTCATCCGGCTCGGCGGATACGCCGCACTCGAGTACATATGGAAGCTCCATGATGACGGATTCGATCTCGAACGGTCCGATACGATAGCCGGAGGATTTGATGACGTCGTCAACGCGTCCGACATACCAGAAGTAGCCGTCTTCATCACGCCACGCGGTGTCGCCGGTATGGTACATTCCGTCATGCCATGCCGCCTTAGTCGCTTCTTCGTTATTGTAATAGCCCTTGAACAAGCCGCAGGGAATGCGCTTATCGGTGCGGATCACGATCTCGCCGGGCTCGCCGTCGGGTACGGGCTTGCCGTCGGGATCGACGAGATCAATGTCATAGCCGGGGATGGGCTTGCCCATCGAGCCGATCTTCGGCGCAGTGCCGTAAAGGTTACCGATGGTAAGGGTTGTTTCGGTCTGACCGAAGCCCTCCATGATGCGCAGACCCGTCGCCTTTTTGAATTGGCGGTAAACCTCGGGATTCAGCGCCTCGCCGGCGGTCGTCATATGGACGATGCTGGACAGATCGTATTTGCTGATATCCTCCTTAATCATCATGCGCAGCATGGTAGGCGGCGCGCAGAAGGTGGTGATGTGATGCTTTTTGAACATCGGCAGGATATCCTCCGCATGGAAGCGGTCGAAATCGTAGGTAAATACAGCGCCCTCGGAGAGCCACTGGCCGTAGAGCTTGCCCCACAGCGCTTTTCCCCAACCGGTATCGGAGATGGTAAAGTGGAGTCCGTCGGGATCGACGCCGTGCCAGTATTTGGCGGTGACATAATGACCGAGCGCGTACTTATAGCTGTGCTCGGCGATCTTGGGATAGCCGGTCGTGCCGGAGGTGAAGAACATGACCATCGTGTCGTCGCCGCAGGGGGTATCGACGGTACGATAGAAATGGGTAGAATACAGCTCAAACTCGGAATCGAAGTCGTGCCAGCCCTGACGCTGACCGCCGACCATGATCTTTGTGACAAGGGTCGGAGAGGTCTTTTGCGCCTCGTCGACCGCGTCGGGGACGGTGCCGTCGGCAGTCGCAACGATAGCGGATACGCCGGCGGACTGGAAACGGTACTCGAAGTCATGCGCGAGCAGCTGGTTGGTCGCGGGGATCGCGATCGCGCCGAGCTTATGGAGCGCGAGCATCGAGAACCAGAACTGGTAATGGCGTTTTAAGACAAGCATGACGCGGTCGCCTTTTTTGATACCGAGCGACTTGAAATAGTTCGCCGTCTGGTTGGAACGGCGTTTCATATCGTTGAAGGTGAAGGTGCGGGTGAGCTTGTTTTTATCGATGTGAAGCATCGCGAGCTTATCGGGCGTGTTGTTGGCGATGGCGTCAACACAGTCGAAAGCGAAATTGAACTTATCCTCGTTGCGGAAGCTGATCGCCTTGAGGAAACCGTTCTCATCCTCGATGGTCTTGACAAACTGCTCGGAGATCAGCGGCTTGTGCGCGATATGGGCGCGCATAAGGTCGTCATCGATCTCCTGGGTCTCCTTCTCGCCGGGCAGGATGATCGCGATGAATTTACAGTCCGCGCCCTCGACGGCGATCATGCCGTGGGGTGTGGAGGAATTGTAGTAGATGCTGTCGCCCGCGCCGAGGACTTCAAAATTGTCGCCGATCTGGATCTTCATCTTGCCGGAAAGGACGAAGTCGAATTCCTGACCGTTATGCTTGGTCAGATGGATGGGTTTATTCTGGAGCGCCTCATCGTAATCGTATTGACAGAAATACGGCTCGGCGATCTTGTTCTTGAACATCGGAGCGACGTTGACGATGGAGATGCCCTCTTCCTCGGCTGTCTGGCGTCCGCCGCCGCGTCGGGTGA
>OMTA01000168.1 GCA_900313895.1 uncultured Eubacteriales bacterium
GACGCTGTTTTCAGCGTACACAGCGTCATCGGGCATAAAAAAAGACTGACCTTATCAAAAGATCAGTCCTTGGGCTTGTTGACTGCGGTTTTTCGACAGTCCTTATTCTGTTAATAGCCGTGCGCTTCTTTGAGCATCATGTCCTTGACCTTCATCAATCGGGTCTGGGTGCTGCGCTCGTTTTCATCGAGCTTTCGGGTGATATAGCGGATCTGCTCCTGCGTCTCCGGAATCATCACGTGTTCCAGCGCGTTGACGCGGCGGCGGGTCTTTTCGATCTCGTCCGCCATCAGCTGACAGGATTTTTCGATCTGCGCGAGCTTGATCAGATCGGGCAGGATATCCGCAAGCGATTTGACCGCGTCGTCCAGATCGGACGAGGTGAACGCGTAGCCGTAGGAATAGATATCGTTGGGATCGGGGGTGCGGGTATCGTAGTCGAACACCGGGATATCTACGCTCATGACGTTTTTGTGCGAGGTGCTGACAAATACCTCCTGCTTGGGAGCCAGCAGCGCGACCTTGAGGGTCTCCTCGCTCATCGAGGCTTTCGCAAGAACGAAGTTGGCGTTCGCCTGACGGATCTGTTCCTCCACCTGCATCCTGAGCGCACGATTCTCTCTGACCATTTCCAGAAAGCGCCGCATCAGCTCATCGCGCTTATCCTTGAGCAGCTTGTGGCCGCGCGTCGCGGTATTCAGTTTTTTCTTCAGGCGCGAAAGCTCCATGCGCGTGGGATTCACCTGTTTGATAGCCATTGTAACTCCTTCGTCGTTAGTTGTAAGTCGTTAGATCTTAGTTCTTAGATCTTAGATCTTAGATCTTATTTCTCATAATACTGATCAAGGAACTTATCATCGATACGTTTCAGCTCGGAGCGGGGCAGGATCCGGAGAAGCTCCCAGCCGAGATCCAGTGTTTCTTCGATCGAGCGATTCTTCTCATAGCCCTGAGAAACATACTCTTTCTCGAATCTGTCGGCAAATTTCGCGTACAGCTTATCGATATCGGTCAGCGCGGATTCGCCGAGAATGACCATGAGCTCCTTTGCGTCCTTGCCGCGGGCATAGGCGGAGAAGAGCTGGTTCATGGTGTTCGCGTGATCGGCACGCGTCTTGCCCTCGCCGATACCCTTATCCTTCAATCGTGACAGGGACGGCAGTACGTCGATCGGAGGCGCGATGTTCTTGCGATACAATTCGCGGGAAAGGATGATCTGACCCTCGGTGATATAGCCGGTAAGGTCGGGGATCGGATGGGTCTTGTCATCCTCGGGCATGGTCAGGATCGGGATCAGTGTGATCGAGCCGTTCTTGCCCTTCTGGCGACCCGCGCGCTCATACAGCGTGGCAAGGTCGGTATACATATAGCCGGGATAGCCGCGGCGTCCGGGGACTTCCTTACGGGCGGCGGAGACTTCACGCAGCGCGTCGGCGTAGTTGGTGATGTCCGTCATGATGACCAGAACGTGCATATCCGCCTCAAAAGCGAGATATTCGGCAGCGGTCAGCGCCATACGCGGCGTAGAGATACGCTCGATCGCGGGGTCGTTCGCGAGATTGACGAACATGACGGTACGATCGATCGCGCCGGTTTCCTTGAAGCTCTCGATAAAATAGTTGGATTCCTCAAAGGTGATACCCATCGCGGCAAATACGACCGCGAACTGTTCATCCGTACCGCGGACGCGCGCCTGACGCGCGATCTGAGCCGCGAGCTGTGCGTGCGGCAGACCTGACGCCGAGAAGATCGGGAGCTTCTGTCCTCTGACCAGCGTGTTCAGTCCGTCGATCGCGGAAACGCCGGTCTGGATGAATTCCTGCGGATAGTTTCTGGCATAGGGGTTCATCGGGAGACCGTTGATATCCATGCGTTTGACCGGCAGGATATCGGGGCCGCCGTCGATCGGCTTGCCCATGCCGTCAAATACGCGGGACAGCATATCGGTGGAAACGCCCAGCTCCATGGACTTTCCGAGAAAGCGTACCTTTGAATTGGAGAGGTTGATGCCGGCGGCGGAATCAAAGAGCTGAACCAGCGCGTCCTCGCCGTTGATCTCCAGAACCTTGCAGCGTCTTACCTCACCGGAGGCGAGCTCGATCTCACCGAGGTCGTTGTAGTTGACATTGCTGACGCCCTTGACGAGCATCAGAGGGCCCGCGACTTCTTCGATTGTCCTGTATTCCTTCGGCATTCTTACTCATCCCCCTTCTTGATAATATCGTCGATATCGACGTCGAGATTGTAGAGGATGTCGTCATAGTTCTGATCGACCTCATCCTCTTTGACATATTTGAATCTGCCGATGCGTTCTCTGATCGGCATATTGATCATCAGATCGAGATTTGCGCCCTTATCGAGAGCAGCGGTCGTCTTATCGAAATAAGCCAGAACCAGCTGCATCATCCTGTACTGCTTTTTGAGCGTGGAATAGGTATCCGTCTCGTGGAATGCGTTCTGATGCAGGAAGTCCTCGCGGATCGAGCGCGCCGCCTCGAGCTTGAGACGGTCGGATTTTGACAGCGCGTCCATACCGACGAGCTTGACGATCTCTTCGAGCTCGCTTTCCTCCTGCAAGAGGTGCATGATCCTCGCGCGCAGCTCCATCCAGTCATCGGCGACGTTGTCCTTGTACCAGTTCGCCATGGTATCGACATACAGCGAGTAGGAGGTCAGCCAGTTGACCGCCGGGAAATGACGTTTGTACGCAAGACCCGCATCCAAGCCCCAGAACACCTTGACGATGCGCAGCGTCGCCTGGGAAACAGGCTCGGAGATGTCGCCGCCGGGAGGCGATACCGCGCCGATAACGGACAGCGAGCCTTCGTTATCCTCAGAGCCTAAGGTGATGACGCGGCCTGCTCTCTCGTAGAACTGCGCCAGACGCGATCCCAGATACGCGGGATAGCCCTCTTCACCGGGCATTTCCTCAAGACGACCGGACATCTCGCGCAGCGCCTCAGCCCAGCGGGAGGTGGAATCCGCCATCAGCGCGACGGAATAGCCCATATCGCGGAAGTACTCGGCGATGGTGATGCCGGTGTAGATGGACGCCTCACGCGCCGCAACGGGCATATCGGAGGTGTTGGCGATCAGAACGGTACGCTCCATCAGGCTGTGGCCGGTTTTGGGGTCGATCAGCTCGGGGAACTCGTTGAGAACGTCGGTCATCTCGTTGCCGCGCTCACCGCATCCGATATAGACGACGATATCCGCCTCCGCCCATTTTGCCAGCTCATGCTGTACAACGGTTTTGCCGGAGCCGAAGGGCCCGGGTACGGCCGCGACGCCGCCCTTTGCGATCGGGAACAGGGTATCGATCACGCGCTGACCGGTGATCAGCGGCATATCGGGGGATAATTTCTTTTTATAGGGTCTGCCGATACGGACAGGCCATTTCTGCATTAAGGTGATCTCATGCGTATCGCCGTTTGCATCCTCAACGGTGGCGACGGTATCGGTGACTGTATACTCGCCGCTGTTGATCTCTTTGATCACGCCGCTGATCCCCGCGGGAACCATGATCTTGTGCAGGACGATATCGGTCTCCTGTACGGTACCGATCAGATCGCCGCCCTCGACCTTGTCGCCGACTTTGGCGGTCGCTTTGAACTGCCAGACCTTATCGCGCTTCAACGCGGGAACGGAGATACCGCGGCTGAGGTTGTTGCCGCTGACCTTCATGATATCGTCCAGAGGGCGCTGGATGCCGTCGTATATGCTCTCAATCAAGCCGGGCCCGAGCTCAACGGAAAGCTGGGTTCCGGTCGATACGACAGGCTCTCCGGGGCCGAGTCCGGAGGTTTCCTCATAGACCTGGATGGACGCCTGATCGCCGTGCATCTCGATGACCTCGCCGACCAGATTCATATTGGAAACGTGTACAACGTCAAACATATTGCACTCGCGCATACCTTCCGCAACAACAAGCGGTCCGGCTACCTTCTTAATAACACCTGTATTCATTATTATCAAATCCTTTTTTCAGTTAGGAGTGAGGAGTGAGGAGTGAGGAGT
>OMTA01000008.1 GCA_900313895.1 uncultured Eubacteriales bacterium
AGGACATAGTCGAAAATGTGGAGAAAGGCATTTTCCAGCATTGTTTGTGACCGAAAAAGGAGCAGCAATGTCTGAGACACTAATCTCAAGAATCGTAAAGGGTAATCTGTCGAAGGTGACCACCATCAAGAAACGAAGTCCTCATGTGCTTCGCCACTCATTTGCTACGGCAATGCTGAACAACCATGCCGACTTGACTTCCATCCAGAAGTTGCTCGGACACGAAAGCGTACAGACCACCGAGAGAATTTATATCAACCGTCGAAAGACCGCAAAGGAGACGACGATAAACGCTCTCGACAGCGCCATAAATTTGAACATCGCATAAAGGTGGTATAATTTTTGGTAGAATTAAAAGAGAAAAGGCTTCGGAAATCGCTTTCCGAAGCCAAAAATGAGTGGCAGGGGCAGAAGGACTTGAACCCTCGGCACGCGGTTTTGGAGCGGTGGAAGCGACTTTCCACTATGAGTTATAACTTGTTTTATCAGAATTGCTTATGAAATGTGCAGTAAAAACCAAGTCGAGAATTGTCAGTATTTAACAAAGGGCTAAGGAACCATTAGCTTTTTTGAGAATTTTTTTTGGAAAAACATTAGATAATCTGTTAGATAAATTAAATGGTTTTGATCAGCTATCCATTTTCCTTTAGTCATAACGTATCATAATTAGCAATAGACAAGAATTTCTTTTTTATTGTTAATGTCGGGTTTTTTATTCTCTGTTGTTATCAGAATAGGAGAAGAAAAATGGATAACTTATTAGAACAAGAATCGTGAGTATATAGATGGCAAAACTTTCGAAAATTGAACAAAACAACGCTTATACTCATGTGGAGTGAAGGTACTGTATCAATGATATGGTACCTTTTTTTATTTGGAGTTGACTATGTTTATGGCATAGTTTTTTATTATACATAATTGAAAGGATGGGTATTATGAATGAAGCCTGCAATACAATCGACGGGCTTGACGAGTTTATCGCTTTGTGTGATGAATATGAAAATGAAATGAATTTAGAGGCGGCGAGGAAGTTATATCGTAAGAGTGACTTTGACTGCGAGCTCTGCCTTCACCACATCAAGCAGTTGGGCTGTCCGTTTAAGGTATGCGCCTATACGCCTGAAAAGGTCTGCTGCGAGTGCGCGACCTTGACGGCGGCAATAAAATACATGATCGGTGAGATCCATAATGATAGATTTTCCGAACGAGTTTACCGGTATATGCCAAGACGAAAGAAAAAGAGAAAGAAGGTGGAGCTCATGCTGTTCTATGACCCGTTACATCGGATCGCGTTTTACAATCAGTATTTGAAGTTGAATCATCAGAACGCCGGCCTCATTTCTGCCGTATATCTTCTCACGGCGGATAATGAGCTATGGAAATATGTCTGGAAGTATGTTGATCGGGATAGTATTTCCTTTGTCAAAATCAAGCCGAAGGGTCTGTCGCCTGACGCGTACATACTTTTATGCGCTGCCAAAGACCTGTATCTGGGCACAGAACACATTTCTTTATCGGAGCTGGCTGATCCGGTTATCGTTGAAAAAACAACATTTTGTTTGGTGCTGAACGCTTTAGGTATCCGAAGGTTCGGTTACAGCTATCTCAGCACTAAGTAGAGTCGATTTTATAGCGATATAAGGTCGGCTCTTTTTTTGTTTCTAAAATACTATATCAAAGTGAAAGGAGAAAAATACATGGCTGTATTCAGAGTTGAAAAGACAAGAGACTTTACCGTTATGAGCAATCACCATTTGAGAAACCCGCGCCTGTCTCTGAAAGCGAAGGGTCTGTTGTCTCTTATGCTCTCGCTGCCTGAGGATTGGGACTATACCACAAAAGGGCTTGCCTATATCTGCAAGGATGGAATTGACGCGATTTCGACAACTTTACGGGAACTGGAAGTTCAGGGCTACCTTACCCGTGAGCGCGTCAGAATGTCAAACGGCCGTCTCGGAACGGTAGAATACACGATCCATGAACAACCACAAGAGCCCATTGCAAAGCCAATCTCACCTAAACGGGAAAATCCAAGACAGGTAAATCCTGTACAGGTTTATCCTGATAAGGCTTTTCCAGATCAGGATTTACCTGAACAGAAAAATCCCGCTCAATTAAATAAAGATAGAAGAAGGAGTGAAAGATCAAATAAAGATGAATTAAATGATATGATTGATGTGATTGAAGGCGCACGCGCGTGGCGCGAACGGATAAAAGAGAATATCGAATATGATTCTCTTGTGCAGATGTACGATGTAGAGAGTCTTGATGAAATCGTTGAGTTGATTTTGGAAGTTCTTGTATCCGAGAAGCCTAAATATCACATTGCCGGCGACGAAATAGACCGTGATGTGGTTCGTAACAGGATGTTGAAATTGAATTCCTCGCATATCGAGTATGTTTTTGATTGCCTGAAAAACACGACAAAAAAGGTTACTAATATCAAAGCCTATGTTTTAACGGTTCTCTTTAATGCCCCTGCTACCGTAGATCATTATTATCAAGCTGAGGTGAACCACGATTTTTCACAACGCCGACGACGCCGCAAGGCGTAAGGATATATAATTTCAGGGAATGGAGTGAGTGAAACCTATGTAACAGATGAACAGGTCAAAGCTGCGCGGGACGCCGATCTGTTTGTGTATCTGCAAACTTATGAGCCCGGCGTTCTGAAACGGGACGGTCCGAATTACCGTCACCGCGAGCATGATAGCCTCGTTTATGTCTCCAACCGCCGCTTTTGGTATTGGAACAGTCGGGGTAAGCGTATCAATGCTCTGGATTATCTGATGGAGATTCGCGGATATAGCTTTACCGAGGCAGTAACAAGGCTGACCGGCGAGGCGATACCGAGGGCTTCTCCTTACAGACCTCAGAAACAGCGCAGACCGGCAAAGATGTATTTACCGTGGCCGAAGAAATGCGCGACAGGCTATTTCAAGTATCTGCTAAGGCGTGGGATCAGCGCAAACGTCATCAAGCGTTGTCGGGAGCTTGGTCTACTGTATGAGGGTAGATACAAGCCAAAGAAGGACGAGCCGAGATATATACCGGTCTGCGTCTTTACCGGCACCGACGAAACCGGAAAGGTTCGGTTTGCCTGTATGCGCGGGATCTATGAAACGCTGAAAAAGGACGTCTACGGCAGCGACAAGGCATACAGCTTTTGCTTGCCGCCCGAACGACCGCACAGCAGTCAGGTCGCGGTCTTTGAGGCGCCGATCGACGCGCTCTCTCACGCGACCTTGCAGGAGCTCGACGGCTGGAAATGGAACGGCTATCGTTTATCGCTCGGCGGTACTTCTCCTGTCGCTCTGATCGCTTTTTTGGAGAGGCACCCGGAGATACGCCGTGTGACGCTTCACATGGATAATGATTTAGGCGGACTGAAAAACGCCCGTAAGATCAGGGATATACTGCGTGGCGATCCGAAGTACAAACATATCCGTGTCGGTATCAATCCACCGCGTCAGGGTAAGGATTACAACGAAAAGCTGCAAATCCGCTTACAGCAGATCAATCAGAGCAACCAACGCCACCGTGAAATGCGCGTGGCTATTTCAATTTAGGGGGTAAAGATGAAACAGAAACCAAATGCAGTACAGATTATTGCAAGTACAACCAAATGTCCGAGCTTTAAGTCGGCCGCGATCCGCGAGCTGATGAAGAAGCTGGATATTAACGAGAAGGGATTTGCGATCCTGATGAACGTTACACCTGAGACGGTCCGGCTCTGGACGGCCGGCGCGGTCAAGCCCTGCGGGACAGCAGTGCGCGTTATGCAGATACTCAACGCTTGTCCCGAGGTCGTCAACAAAATCACGGCATTGACGGAGGATCGTATTGCCTGAACGTCCTTTACATGAGGACTTCGGAGAAAAGATCGGCGGCGCAAAAAAGGACCTTTGGAGAGCAAGGGGACTTTATGCCGATGACCTTGACGGCATGAATGAGCGCGAGGCCGATAAGTACGTTACAAAGGATAACGTTTGGAAAAAGCCTGACTATCAGGCTTTACACGACGACGGTGTTCCGGTCGATGTCGTGTACTTTATTAAAAAGGTTCGTGACAGCCTGAATGTCAAGCCTGTCATTTACCGTAACTATTCACCCGATGAACGAAAGCAGATCCAAAAGCGATATATCAATACCGTCCGTCAGCTGCAGGCGGTCATGGAGAAAGTTCGCTCTGTTGACGACGCAAAAATCGCATTTGACAAGTTTTTTGTCGATAATGGATATCTTCAGAAAGCAAACGGATCGATAATCGGAGCGTCATATATACCTGCTTCTGAATATTATCGTAATCCTGCGTTATCTCAAAAACTGATTTCGACTTTGCAAATCAGATCAGAGAGACAGTTTGAGCGAGATTTCACAAGAAAAGCTGAAAGGGATCAGTTTCTTGTTCCGAAGGATCAGAAAATTCCGCGCGGGTATGACGTTCATCTTTATGACGGCAATGGTTATTCTCGCCGTGGTGATTGGCAGGCCGGTACTTACTTTGTTACAAAAGGTCATACCATCTTGCAGACAAATCTCGCTACCCGTGAAGAAGCGATCCGCTGGGCGCAGGATTACACAAAGAGCAAAACAAAAGCCGGTAAGCAGCGATTTGTTCCTCCGCAGTTGGAGCATATCAACCGAACCGGTCCCGATTACAGGAACGGACAGGAGATCGTCGGACAGCATTATCTCGATACCTTCGGCTTTCGCGGCGGTGAGTTCGGAAACTGGCTGAATCAGCTTGACCGACAGGCTTCTTTGAATATGGGTTTTGAAGCGTTGAAGGATCTCGCGACGGCGCTGCATATCTCAGACAAGGACATTGCTTTTGCCGGAACGCTTGCTATTGCCTTCGGTGCTCGCGGCAGCGGTAACGCCGCGGCGCACTACGAACCGCTGCGCAAGGTCATCAACCTGACAAAAATTCACGGCGCCGGTTCTCTCGCCCATGAATGGTGGCACGGACTTGACGACTATCTCGGCGGGCTGAAAGGCGCGCACGGTATGTTATCCGATCACCAGAGCATATATGAACCGATGAAAAGGCTGGTTGACGCGATCAAGTATAAGACGGAAACACCTGAACAGGCAAAGGCTCGTGCCGAACAAAGTAATGCGCGGCAGAGAAAGTCTGCTGAGGCTTGGGTCGATTCTGTGATGAAAAGCACCGTCTATCATACCGACGAGCCGATCATCATTGAGCGGTATGAGTCGCTGAAAGCAGACTTTTTGAAAGGTGAGCCTGATACAGTTTCCAAGCTCAGCTCTCTGAAAAAGGAAATCACCGGGCATGTCATTCCGAAAAGCACCTGTCAGGATCTCGAGGTTCAGGAATACATCATGCGCGGGATTCAGAATCAGGGCGAACCGAGGTTACAGCGTATTCCGACCGACTATTACAAGAACTCTCAGAAGATGGGCAGCAGTACCGAAAAGGACGGCGGCTATTGGGACAGCGAGGTTGAAATGACAGCGCGAGCGTTTGCGTGTTATATCAAGGACAGACTGCCTTATCAGTCAGATTATCTTGTCGGTCATGCTGAAAGCTGTGTCGGGCTATATACCAACAAGGATGGCAGCACCGAGGTCGTCCGCGCTTATCCTCAGGGTGAAGAACGTAAAGCGATCAACGCCGCGTTTGACAATCTGATCGCGGAGCTGAAAAAGGAACTGATCTTTACGCACACCAAAGAAGTGCCGTCTCTTCCTCGTCCTAAGGAGCAGGCGCCGCAACAGCTTTCTATCCTTGATGATGATAAACCGTCTGTACTTGGCCAGCTTGCCGCGGCTAAAGTTGCACAGAGACCGGCTGTTGCTTCAAAGAAAAGTCATGAGCAATCATTATAGGGGGTGACATTATTTCAGACGAAAAGGTATTAGAAATCGTCGAAGATGATTTGTTCTTTCCCGGCAGCCGAAAAGAGACGGAAATATGAGTGATAGGAGGAAATATTGAGAGAAGAAAAGTATTACGGCGTATTTGATTACGGAGATCGGCTTACACCCGGCGTTGAACTGAGAATCGAGCATACCGTTGTGGAAGGTTATGATAAAAACACTTTGGATTTAGCGCCTATTATCGCTTTAGGCTCAGATGATCTGACAACAGCGAGAGATCAGAGCGTTGAAGCTGAGAAAGCTGTTTTTGAGAAAATCAAGGCTTCCGTCAAAGAGTGGGAACGTCAGGCGGCGGTCACGAAAACCTATAATCGGGCTCTTGAATATTTTAACACTCCGGCAGCCGAGCACACTTCAAATCAGTGGGTGCGTGAAAAATACTATGACCGCGATACCATCAGTAACAAGGTATATCAAATGAGCGTGTCTGTTTGGGAAGATACAAGATACGACAGAGCGACGGAACAGTCGATACCTGTTGCGTGGTATGTGACATGGAATGTGAGCACCAATGCTCCGACAAAAGGCTATAATGTTGAGATCGCCGGTCAGAACAGAAAACGGTATACCGACAAAGAGGCAGCCCAGAAATATATTGAGGGACGAAAAAAGGCGTTTGCACATCTTTTTACAGAAATATCGCCGCCTATCCCTGCTGAATATGCTCGCCCGTTCATGGTCAATGGTGTTCTGTTGCCCGGCTACACGGTGCAAGGACAGGAACAGGTTGTATCGACAAAGACCGCCGACGAGATCATCAATGAGATCCTCGGCGGTGATACACAATTCAAGGATAAAAAGCCCTCTTTGCTGAAAAAGCTCGCCGAGGGTAACAAAGGGAAAACGGCGTCGGCAAGGGACGCAAAAGATAAGGAGGAACAGAGTATTTGAAAGTGCTCATGGTAGAACCGGGTAAGGTTCCCTATGAAACAGAAGTTGAAGGCAGCTATAAAGAGATTCAAAAGGCTATCGGTTGCGATATTTTTCAGGCGACCTATCCGTTTGAGGATTTGGTCGCTGTTTTATGTGACGAGGAAGGCAAGCTGAACGGCTCGAAACCAAACCGAGCCCTGTATGATCAGGATGGAGATATGTATGACATTCTTTTCGGTAAGTTTATGGTCGTCGGTCTCGGAGAAGAAAACTTCACCGATCTATCGCCTGAGCTGATGGAGAAGTTCAAGGAACTATTCAAGCACCCGGAATCATTTATGCAGCTTTGCGGCAGGGTCGTCGCGATCAAGGAACCGATTCCCGGTGAAAAAGCGCCCGGTAAGGCTCAGGGTCAAGAGTTATGATGTGGACGGCGACAAAAGGCGCTTATCTGCTCACGGTACAGCCGGACGACTTCTTTCCCAATCCGCGGCGTGAGGACGAAAACTTCGGTACGCTGATCTGTTTTCACCGCCGCTATGATTTAGGCGACAAGCGCGAGTTTAAGGATTCCGACGATCTAATTCACCATCTCTTTATAAGATCATCCGGCGAGAAGAACATCAGTGAAAAAGAGTATCTGTATGAAAGGATGATGGCACGCTTGGAGGATGAATCAGAGGGGGCCTATCCTTCGACAGCCCAAATCAAAGCAATGAATAACTATCTGATGTCTGAAATACAAAAAGGCTTCGTCGTTTTGCCTGTCTATCTGCTCGATCACAGCGGACTTGCTATGAGTACAACAGACTTTAATGATCGCTGGGACAGCGGGCAGGTTGGTATCATCTTTGTTTCTAACGATAAGATCAAAGAGGAATACGAGGTCGATTTCATCGAGCCGGTACTGCGATTGCAGGTTGAAGAACGCCTGAAAGAAGAAGTAGCTGAGTACGACGCCTATCTGCGCGGTGAGTGCTATTGCTTTGAGCTGTATGAGGACGGCGATCTGGTGCATAGCTGCGGCGGTTTTACCGGAGCTTTTGATAAAGCTGTCAAGGATATGGTTGAGTATCTTCCCGACGACTGTGCCGAAATGGTCGATGATCTTGCGGAAACTGACTGTATGCCTTCTATGGTTCAAACTCTCCGCAAGCACGCGAATATTATAGTCGATCAAGAAGCAAGAGATCACGAACATCAGACGCGGCAGAAGCCTATCGAACGATGATTAATTAGGAATTTTGGCTTTTTTTCAAAACAATGACTATTAACCAGATTTTTCATTTTGAATAGAATACCATAAAACTCTTTATTCTTTGTGGATTAGTGTTCACAAAAAAGTATATGTTTATTTGTCAAAGTTTAACATATACTGACATTGCTTTTCTACATATTTGCATATTTATTTTTATGTTGATATATGATAAAATACATCTGTATGAGTTCATTGGTGGGGTACTGTTTTGGATTGAATACAGATATCACACAGCAAGCGTTATTGTTCAGCCATTTTTTAATTATTGATTTTTTTGTTCGGTTATGATACAATTAAAGAAGATGGTTTGATTAATTATCTTTTTTCAATTTCTTGCCGATGGAGTAAATAGTTGACTGCAATTAACCTGTATAGCTCATAAATTATTTACGTATAATCATAGGGAATGGGTAGTTAGTGAAAAAAGAAGATTTATTGTTTAACGATTTTTTGGATGCAATTCAAATGCTGTTAAGTGTTATCATACCGACTGTCCTCGTTATTAGAAGCTATGTTTTTCAACTTGCATCTGAGGATACTAGACTAACTCTGCTTTTATCCGGAATCTGTATAGTGATTTTTTACATAGTAAAGTTTAATTCTGTTGGAAGGTTACAAAAGATTGAATTAGTATTTGGAATTTTTGCCTTTATTGCATCTCTAACGGCATCGATATTAAGTATGTCACAGGGAGTAATAACAACGTCCGATAAAGTATCAATAATTGCATTTGGTGTAGGATGTTTTCCTATGGCATTAGAGATGTTTTTTGCTTTATTTGTTGTTGATATGAAACCTAAGCCAGCAGATGTTTAGTTTACTATTTATGAGTTTTTGGAGAGTATTATATGTTTGATAATTTTTTTGAGTTTTTTGAAGTTCACCGGATAGCTGCTGTTGTCATTTTTTTGTTTTTATATGCTTTCACTGTAATATTAGTTTCTTTTTTGATTCGTTATATATATAAAAAGCGCCATGAAAGAAATTATATAATAATGAAAACAAAGAATGAATCTTCTATCGTCATAACAAGTTATGATATTTTCCCTAAGGATAAGGAAATTGAGAATACTCAAATGATTTCAGCTCAACTTGGTAAGGTTAATCATAGAATCTTTTCACATAGTATATTTGTTACAATACACAATGGACTTAAGAACAATGAAGAATTATCACATATCAGTGATTGCGACGAGGAGTATTGCATAAATGTCTAAAAATAGAATTTTAGGAAAAGACGAGCGATATGTAGATTTAACAGTTGATGAATTAAGGGCAGAATTTGATGATGTTCTAGGTTTATGGAAAGATTTTGTTTTAAAGAATGATCCTTCTTTAAAATTTGAGACGGATTATTTTATTCAAGAACGTAGTTTGTTTGAAATCATTAAGCGAACCGACAAGCGAAAAGTGTATTATCATGTTTTTCATAAGATTCAATATCCAGAGATTAACGAAATCAAAGAAGTGGGAATAATAGCATATTGGATTAATACACTTAAACCTTTTTCAGTGGTTAATAAAAACAGTCCAATTTATAATAGCCCTAATGAAAGATTAGCATTAACATTGATTTTAGGCACTATATCTAGTCTATATAAAAAGAAATATGGAACTGATAAGAATATGCCTAACTTAACAGAAGATGCTGAAATAAATTATATTTATTATTTTAAGTACTGCGACGTTAGTAGAGAATCAATGATACAGTTTGTTGAAATGCTTGCCTCAATTTATAATGTTGGTATGGAAGTTATAAATAAAAAATAAGTTTTGCCACTATGTAGGGCGTTTCTGCATAGCGGCATTTTTTTAAAAAGCTACTTTCTTTTGCTGATATGGGTTATATCAAATAAAATAAGTGTGGTAGGTAAATCAAATTATTAGCTTTATACTTTAATACTCTGATCGGAGAAATCCTTTCAGAGTTTTTCTTTTGCAAAAAATCAATTAAAGGAGGAATTATTTGCAGGAAGAAATCGATCAGAGAACCGTATCGATCACCGTTCAGGCGGCAAAGCTGTCGGGACGTGTACTGAAAGCGGCTATGTCGGCTGCGTTGCAGAAAATGCAGCAGCAGCGTCATTCATCAAAGGTCGGTCGCAATAGCTTGAAACGGCTTGCTCAGGGGGACGGCGGGATGAATACGATTGAGGTCTCAGGGCGGCTGCGCTCCTTTGAACGCTACGCCCGAAAGTATCGGATAAGGTATCATATAGAAAAAGAGGTCGGTTCAAAACCGCCTCGCTGGACTGTATTCTTCAAAGCAAATCAGGCGGACGCTTTGACCGCCGCTTTTCAGGAATACACCAATAAGGACCTCAATCGTTCTAAGAAGCCTTCGCTTGTCGCTCAGCTCCGCAAGTTCAAGGAGCTTGTCAAGGCTCTCGGCAAGGGTCGTGTTCGCAACAAGGAGCATGGAGGGCCCGAACGCTGAGCATGAACGATATTATCAAGAGATATGTTATACCGCATTTGCCGTATCTGATCTTTGTATGGATATTTGCAAAGCTCGGTGAGGCGATCCGTCTTGCGCCCGGGGTTGACGCTTCCGCTAAAATGCTGGGGCTTAGTCAGGGCTTTTCATCTGCCTTCGGTCACTTCTTTCCTTCCGCGTGGCTTGATCTCTTGATCGGTGTTGCCGGCGCTGTTATTGTCCGGCTTGTTGTATATGTCAAAAGCAAGAACGCGAAGAAGTACCGGAAGAACGTCGAGTACGGCAGCGCTCGTTGGGGCAATAAGAAGGATATTGCCCCGTATATGTCCGCTGATCCGTGGGATAACATCATTCTCACACAGACCGAAGGACTGATGATGTCCGGCAGACCGAAGAATCCTACCTACGCGAGAAACAAGAATGTGCTGGTGGTAGGCGGATCAGGTTCCGGTAAGACGCGATTCTTTATCAAGCCGAATCTCATGCAAATGCACAGCTCCTACGTTGTGACCGATCCGAAAGGAACGGTGCTGATAGAGTGCGGCAAGATGTTACAGCGCGGCGTACCGAAGCGGGACAAAGAAGGTAATGTCATTAGGGATAAAAGAGGAATAATCGTCCGTGAGCCTTATAAGATCAGGGTGTTCAACACGATCAACTTTTCTAAGTCTATGCACTTCAATCCTTTTGCCTATATCCACTCTGAGAAGGATATTTTGAAGATCGTCACTACCCTTATCGCCAACACCAAAGGCGAAGGCAAAGCAGGCGACGATTTTTGGGTGAAGGCTGAAACGCTGCTCTATACCGCGTTGATCGGTTACATCTACTATGAAGCGCCGGTCGAGGAACAGAACTTTGCGACGCTTGTTGAAATGCTCAATGCTATGGAAGTCCGCGAGGATGACGAGAGCTTCAAAAACGCCGTTGATCTGCTCTTTGACGCTTTGGAGAAGAAAGATCCCGATCACTTTGCTCTCAGGCAGTACAAGAAGTACAAGCTCGCGGCGGGCAAAACAGCGAAGTCGATCCTGATCTCCTGCGCGTCGCGTCTGGCTCCCTTCGATATTAAGGAAGTCAGGGAGATTACCATGTACGACGAGCTGGATTTAGATAAGCTGGGCGACGAGCGGACGGCGCTGTTCCTGATCATGTCCGATACGGACGGCACCTTCGCTTTTCTGATCAGCCTGATCTACTCGATCCTGTTCAATCGGCTTTGCGAGCGCGCTGACGATGTTTACGGCGGACGGCTGCCGGTACATGTGCGCTGCCTTATAGACGAAGCGGCGAATATCGGTCAGATACCGAACCTCGAAAGGCTGATGGCGACGATCCGTTCCCGAGAGATCTCCGCTTGCCTTGTGCTGCAGGCGCAGTCTCAGCTAAAGGCGCTGTATAAGGATAACGCCGATACTATCATCGGCAACTGTGACAGCTCGCTTTTTCTCGGGGGCAAGGAAGAAACCACGCTCAAAAGCTGGAACTCGCTGCTGGGTAAGGAAACGATTGACCTTTACAATGAGAGCGTTACAAAGGGAAATCAGGAAAGTCACGGACAGAACTATCAGAAGCTCGGTAAGGATCTGATGTCGATGGACGAGATCGCTGTCATGGACGGCGGTAAATGCCTAATGCAGATCAGGGGCGTCCGTCCCTTCTTCTCAAGAAAGTACGACATCACCAAACATCCTAACTACAAGTATCTTTCGGACTATGATCCGAAAAATGCTTTTAACATAGAGGATTATTTATCCACTCGCTTCAAGCCGGACAAGGATGAAGCGTACATCAATTATGACATCAGCGCCGAAGAACTGGCGCGTTATTCAAGGTAAGGTTCAGGAGGTAACCATTTCTATTTGAGGATCAGAGATTCTCCCTAAAAAGTAATAGAAACCAAAATGTGCACCGCTGTCGATAAGATGGCGGCTTTCCTATTTTCAGGAATACCTTTTGTCAATTTCCGCTCAATTTTCAGTCAATGACATCAATACCATGTCGAAACGCCGTTGTACGATCTAAGGGGGTAAAGACAGATTTTCAACAGGCGCGACGAGTGCAGTATTGCGTTGCTTGCGGACAATGACAAACTTCAAAAACAGAAATCAACATTTTAACGGGTTCTATTAGGGGGAATTAAATGTCATTCTTTTCAAGCGCAATCGACACTCTGAAAATTCTTGTTATCGCACTCGGCGCCGGTCTTGGCGCGTGGGGCGTCGTCAATCTTCTCGAAGGCTACGGTAACGATAATCCCGGCGCGAAGTCGCAGGGTATGAAGCAGCTCATGGCCGGCGGCGGTATCGCCGTAGTCGGCGCTACTCTCATTCCGCTTCTGTCGAGTCTGTTCAGCTAAGGTTCGCCCATGCTGATAATCGACGCTCTATCTGACTGGATCAAGTCAGGAATGGTAGACGCGGTAGAGAGCCAGTATCAGGGCATTTTCGATTCCGTGAACAGTCAGGTCACGGATGTTTCTTCACAGGTCGGTCAAACGCCGCAGGGCTGGAACGGCAACGTGTTCAGCATGATCAAAACGCTGTCGGAGAGCGTTGTCGTTCCGATCGCCGGCATGATCCTGACCTTTGTTCTCGTGTATGAGCTGATCCAGATGATATTGGAGAAAAACAACATGCACGACTTTGATACGTTCAACATATTCAAATGGATTTTCAAAACGTTCGTCGCGGCGTATCTGCTAACGAACTGCTTTACAATCGTCATGGCGGTATTTGACCTCGCCCAGAGCGTGATTACGCAAGGCGCGGGGATCATCAACAACAATCTTGACGTCAGCGCCTCAATGAGCGACCTGCGCTCCAAGCTCGAAGCAATGGGCGTGTGGGAGCTGATCGGATTGTGGCTCGAAAGCAATATCATCCATTTGTGTATGTGGATTCTTTCTATCGTTATCTTTGTTATCGTCTACGGTCGCATGATCGAGATCTATCTGACGGTCAGCCTTGCGCCGATCCCGTTCTCCACGATGGCAAATCGAGAGTGGGGTCAGATCGGCACCAACTATCTGCGTTCCATATTTGCCCTTGCGTTTCAGGGATTCTTGATCCTTGTCTGTGTGGCGATATACGCGGTGCTGGTGCAGACAATACCGTCGTCGGACGATATACACGGCGCGATCTGGGGCACGGCGGGATATACCGTTCTGCTTGCCTTTGCGCTCTTTAAGACCGGATCGCTCAGTAAAAGTATTTTCTCAGCGCATTAGCGCTTAATACATTTAATAAGGAGTTTTATATGGGTAAAAACAAGGAAGAAAAGATACAGCCCGAGGTTGCAGAAGCAGCCGAAAAAACCAAAGCCGCAGGGCTCGAAGGCGTAAAGCTGGACGTCAGCGTGCGTCCAATCCAGCCGAAGAACAATCTGTATGCCTTTGCTACTGTCACTATCAACGACAGCTTTGCCGTTGAGAACATCTGCGTGCGCAAGGGCGAAAAGGGCTTGTACGTCAATATGCCGTCTGTGCCGGACGGCCACGGCAACTACAACGACGTGTTCAAGCCGATCACGGCGGACGCCCGCAATCTGATCGTTTCAAGGGTGCTCGAAGCCTACGCCGCCGCCATCGAGAAAATGCGTGAAATGGTGGACGCTTCGCGTTCGGCGACCGAGAAGTCTTCTTTGACCGGCGCGCTCAAAGACAACGCCGAAAAGGTCAAAAAGCAGCCGAAGAAAACTGCCGGCAAGAGCGAACAGAGTCTTTGATGGCTGACAGCCAAAAGTATAACATTATCTACGCCGATCCGCCGTGGCGGTATGAACATCGCAGCATAAAGGGCGGCGCCGAACAGCACTATCCGACGATGACGCTCGACGAGATCTGCAAGCTCCCTGTCGCGGAGCTTGCAGACAAGGACTGCGCTTTGTTCCTGTGGACGACTTTTCCGAAGCTCAAAGAAGCGTTTCAGGTCATGGACGCGTGGGGCTTCAAATATCGCACACTTGCTTTTCTCTGGCTCAAACAGAACCGTAAGGCGGATTCGTGGTTTTACGGTATGGGGTTCTGGACGCGGTCGAACGCCGAAGTGTGTCTGCTCGCTATGAAGGGGCACCCGAAGCGCAGGTGCGCCGGTATCCATCAGTTTGTGATCTCGCATATCGAGCAACACAGTAAAAAGCCCGACGAGGTACGGGATAAGATCGTCAGGCTGATGGGCGATCTGCCCCGCGTGGAGCTTTTTGCCCGGCAGAAAACGCCCGGATGGGACGTTTGGGGCAACGAGGTCGAGTGTGATCTGACAATGTCGGAAAGGAGCGCGTGATATATGGAAATGCGAGAAGCGTTACAGATACTCAGAGAGCGGCTTGACGATAATCTGCTCTATCATTCTAAGATGATGGATCGCTCCGATATCGGCGACATCTATCGTTTACAAGCACTGTCGGAAACGCACTATTATATGAAAGCCGTTCACGATTACACCGCAAGCGAGGTCGAGGCTCTGCTTGAATTTGTCGATCCGTTGGAAGTCGCTTATAGGTGCCGAGAGGAAAACACTCGTAAGGTCGGTTTGCCTATCTGCGATCTGCTCAAAGAGATCCATGCGGACGAGCATTTTGAAAAGCTCGAGCCCGACTTGTCGCTGGAAACAAAGACAAGCAGGCTGATCGAGCGCCTTGAACTGAATCTCTATCGCTATATGGGGTATGTCCGTGATTTGAGCGACGTTGAGATAACAAGGCAGGCAGAGAGGATAGCGGCGACGATGGCGGCTTACAGTTATACGACCGGCGAGCTAATGAACGATAATCTCGATGAAAGCATGATCGATCATCTTTACGGTCTCAAAAATCCGTTGCAATACATTACCGACCGCTGGCCGGAATGTACCTTATATGGTGAAGATGTGCTGGCAGGGATTCAAAAGGAGATTGCTGAACAGCCGGATCAGCCTTCATCGGTACACGCGCGGCTGAAAGACGCTCAGCGAAAAGCGGCAGAACAACCGAAAGCGCCGCACGGGGATACGGCGCGCAAGGATAAGGAATCGAGGTGATAATTTGCCTTATGTACCCGTGCCGAAGGATCTAACGAAGGTCAAGACAAAGGTTGCTTTCAACCTTACCAAGCGGCAGATCATTTGTTTTTCACTCGGTGGCGCGGTAGGAATACCCACCTACTTTCTGACAAGGGGCGCTATCGGCAACACGCCGGCGCTTTTGTTGATGATGGGCTTGATGGCTCCGTTCTTCCTGTTCGCTATGTATGAGAAGGACGGACAGCCTGCCGAAAAGCTGTTGAAGAACCGTCTGCGCTTTATGCTCTGGCCAAAACAGCGGCCGTATAAAACAGAAAACATTTACCATTCAGATAAGGACAAGGAGGATTTGTTTATTGGCAAAAACCAAGAGGCAATCAGATCAGGAAAGAAAGCTGCAGCAAAACATCAAGCAGTCAAAAAAGCTCCGCGCCGAGGTTAAGTCAAAGCAAAAAACCGCTGCAAAAGGCAGCGTCAAGGGTAAGCCGTCCAAGAAGAAGGACGGTTTTTTTGCTAAGATCTTCGGACCTGCGCCGCAGAGCGTACAGCAGAGTATTCCATACCTCAACATGTACCGTGACGGTATCTGCCGCGTGAGCGAGCGGCAGTATAACAAAACGATACAGTTTTTCGATATAAACTATCAGCTCGCGCAGGCTGACGATCAGGCGCTCATATTTGAGAATTACTGTGATTTTCTCAATTACTTTGATTCGTCTATCTCTGTGCAGCTCACGCTGGTCAATCAGCGTACCAATATCCGCGACTTTCAAAAGAGTATTCAGATTCCGTTGGTCGGTGATGAACACGACGATACCCGCAAGGAGTACAACGGTATGCTGCAAGGTCAGCTCAGGAAGGGCAACAACGGTATTACCAAGTGTAAGTATCTGACCTTCGGCATTGAGGCTGACGACCTTCGTACCGCAAAGCTGAGGCTCGAAAGGATCGAAACAGATATTATTATGAATTTCAAGAAGTTCGGCGTACAGGCGCAGTCGCTCGACGGCAAGGAGCGCCTCAGCTTGCTTCACCGACAGCTTCATCCTGACGGTCAGGAAAAGCTCAAATTTGACTGGAAGGATCTCGCGAATACCGGTCTGTCTACAAAGGACTTCATTGCGCCTTCCGGCTTCTCGCTTGCGAAGGACGGCAGGAGCTTTCGCGTCGGCAGACACTACGGTGCGGTCTCATTCCTTCAAATCCTCGCACCCGAGCTGTCCGATCAGCTCCTTGCGGACTTCTTGCAGCTCAACGACACAATCAGCGTGAATATTCATATCAAGTCCATCAATCAGGCGGAGGCGATCAAGAATATCAAGCGCAAGATGTCTGACTTGCAGAAGATGAAGATTGAGGAACAGAAGAAGGCTGTCCGTGCAGGTTACGACATGGATATTATTCCTTCCGATCTTGCTACATACGGCGACGAGGCAAAAAATCTGTTGGAGGATCTGCAAAGTCGTAACGAGAGAATGTTCCTGATCACCTTTATCATTGAGAATTTTGCCGAGAAGCAAAAGAAACTCAATAATGATGTTTTCTCCGCTTCGGGTATTGCTCAGAAACACAACTGCGCTTTGAAACGACTGGACTATCAGCAGGAACAGGGGCTTATGAGTACGCTTCCTCTTGC
>OMTA01000172.1 GCA_900313895.1 uncultured Eubacteriales bacterium
CACTTGAGCCGGCTGTATTATAGTTGATGCCATTAATACCCGCACCATTATGGAGCGACGGATATAAATTATTATAGCCAGATCCCATGCGCCCCCTTTCCGTGCATGATTGAAATCCAGTCGTTATAAACAACAAACTGAGTTTTATGTCGGAGTGCCTTTAGGATTTTGTCTATGCCATGGCTATAGACTAAGACTACTTTTGGATGTAGATAGTCGAGCATAACGTATAGACTTGCTTCAAAATGTTTGCGTTCCTCACAGTTCTTAACGCAACCGTACGGACTGATAGCAATAATAGAATTATGCGGTAAGCCATCAACTACGGGCGGAGTTCTGAATATCTTGTCTGTATATAATTCTTCGCTTCCGCCACGGAAGTTGCCAATAGTATATACGCCATGTGATTGCATGAAATATCCCATCGCACGACTGCGGTAAATATTAGCAATTTGGACCGCTGGAGGATCGTCTAAGTATACTGAGTTGTCGGTAGCTATAAAACCGTCACAGGCTTTTATCTCGCCGGCAGATGCTACGCTCTCCAGTGTGCGGCAGGACGTCGTGCCGACCGCGATCACACGCTTTCCGGCTGCTTTGGTCGCCTTGATCAGCTCCGCGGTTTCCTTAGGAATCTCATAATGCTCCGAATGCATCTTATGCTTAGTTACATCATCGACTTTAACAGGACGAAACGTTCCCAGACCGACATGAAGCGTAACGTAACCGATATTAACGCCTTTTGCTTTGATCTTTTCCAGCAGTTCATTGGTGAAATGCAGTCCCGCGGTCGGCGCGGCGGCAGAACCCAGCTCATTTGAGTATACCGTCTGATACCGTTCCTGATCCTCGAGCTTTTCGGTGATATAAGGGGGAAGAGGCATTTGACCGATCCGATCGAGAGTCGTATAGATATTTCCCTCTTGACAAGTCAGGTTGACGATTCGATTTCCGTCGTCCGTGATCTCGACGACCTCCGCTTTCAGCAGTCCCTCGCCGAAAGTGAAGCGAGAGCCGATTTTCGCTTTTCGACCGGGCTTCACCAGTGTTTCCCACCGATTTCCGTCGATCTGACGCAAGAGGAGAAACTCGATCTTTGCGCCTGTATCATCCTTTTGACCGTAGATCCTAGCGGGGATAACTCTGGAGTCGTTGACGATCAAGGCGTCGCCGGGCTCGAGATAGTCGATAATATCGTAAAAGTGTTTATGCTCTATCTCGTCGGAGTCTTTATGTAATACCATCAATCGTGATGAATCTCGTGGCTCAAGCGGTGTCTGAGCGATAAGTTTTTCGGGCAAATTGTAAAAGAAGTCGCTAGTTTTCATATATATATCCTTCTAAACTGTCAATTGTGATAAAAAGCGGTTTTGAAAATTGACAAAACCGACAAGCGGTGTTATATTATATTTTGAAATATGAGGTGTAGTATGTATCAAATGACCTATACCATAATATATTATAATTGAAAAAAACTCAACAGTTTTTTTCAATTTGGAGGGATTCAATATGAAAAAATACAATGTCGGTATTATCGGTTGTACCGGTATGGTAGGACAAAGATTCTCGCTTCTGCTGGAGAATCACCCCTGGTTCAATGTGACCGCCATCGCTGCGTCCAAGCGCTCTGCCGGTAAAACCTATGAGGAAGCAGTCTCTAACAGATGGGCGATGACCGCTCCTATCCCCGAAAACATCAAAGATATGGTTATCCTCGACGCCGCTGATGTCGAAACCGTTGCCTCTAAGGTCGATTTCGTGTTCTGCGCCGTCGATATGAAAAAAGACGAGATCAAGGCGCTGGAGGAAGCGTATGCAAAGGCCGAGTGCCCCGTGATCTCCAACAACTCCGCTAACCGCGGCACTCCCGATGTTCCGATGATCATTCCCGAGATCAACGCCGATCACGCTCAGATCATCGAAGCGCAGAGAAAGCGCCTCGGTACAAAGCGCGGCTTTGTCGCCGTAAAATCCAACTGCTCATTACAGTGCTATGTTCCCGCGATCCATCCGCTGAAGGAAAAGTTCAAGGTCAACAAGGTGCTCGCTTGTACATATCAGGCGATCTCCGGCGCCGGTAAAAACTTTGAGCGCTGGCCCGAGATGGTCGATAACCTCATTCCGTATATCGGCGGTGAGGAGGAGAAGAGCGAGCAGGAGCCCTTAAAGATCTGGGGTCATATCGAGGGCGATCAGATCGTTAATTGTGACGATATCGCGATCACCTCTCAATGCCTGCGCGTTCCGGTTTCCGACGGCCATACTGCTGCGGTATTCATGAGCTTTGATACGGATGAAAAGCCCTCTGTTGATGAGATCATCGACATCTGGACGAATTATAAAGGCAGAGCGCAGGAGCTTGAGCTTCCTTCCGCTCCTAAGCAGTTCCTGCATTACTTCACTGAGCCCGACAGACCGCAGATCAAATCCGAGAGAAATCTCGAGAACGGTATGGCGGTATCCGTCGGCAGACTCAGACCCGATTCCCAGTATGATATGAAATTTGTTTGCATGGCGCACAATACGCTCAGAGGCGCTGCCGGCGGCGCAGTTCTGATGGCTGAGCTCCTTTGCGCCGAAGGTTATATAGACTGATCGGAGGATATCCATGAATAAGCATATTTTTACAGGATCCGGTGTAGCGCTCATCACCCCGATGCATCCCGACGGTTCTGTCAATTACGAAGAACTCGGCAGACTTCTCGAATTTCAGATCGAAAACGGCACCGACGCGATCATCGCCTGCGGCACTACCGGCGAGGCGGCAACGCTGACCGTCAAGGAGCACTGCGATGTGCTGTCCTATGTCTGTGAAAAGGTAGCCGGCAGAATCCCTGTCATCGCGGGTACCGGCTCGAATGATACCAATACCGCTATCGAGCTTTCAAAGTCAGCCGAAGCATCCGGCGCGGACGCTCTTCTGTCTGTCACACCTTATTATAATAAGACTTCCCAGACCGGTCTGATCCGTCATTTTACAACCATCGCGGATAATATCGATCTGCCGATGATACTCTACAATGTTCCGTCAAGAACCGGCTGTAATATCAAGCCCAAGACCTATGCGGAGCTTCATAAGGTGAGTATAGAGATGGCTGCTCGGGAACTGAGATACAACTATTTCGAGCAGTTGAGACAGTCGATTGATGCCGAGGCCGTACTCGTGGCACATCATAGGAATGATGCCGTGGAGACATTGCTTATGAACCTTATCCGTGGAACTGGTATTCACGGACTTCAAGGCATCAAGCCTCGTAACGGAAACATCATCCGTCCGCTCCTTTGCGTTAGCCGTAAGGAGATAGTGGAATGGCTTCAGGAGATAGGGCAGGACTATGTAACAGACAGCACGAATCTTGAGGATGATGTAACACGTAACAAACTGCGCCTGAATATCATTCCTATTCTTGAACAAATTAATCCTGCAGCATCAGAAAATATTGCAAAGACAGCTCTTAGAATAGTTGAAGCCGGAAAGGTGTTCGATGATTCTATGAATGGTATTGTGGAAGATTTAACTCTCGGAAGTACAGATGATTGGGTGGCGATTGATAAAGAAAAACTACAAGTATCTCCATCCAAGGAATATGCTCTTCATACCATACTTTCTCCATATCATTTCTCTCCTGCTCAGATAGAGGAAATTGCTCTTTCTGACTATAGCCAATCTGGAAAGACTTGGGAGAGTTCCACACATCAGTTAGTAGTTGACCGAAAGGCACTTCTTCTTCGTAAGAGAGATGAAGAAGAACGTCGTCCGTTCCGTATTCCAGAGATAGGCACATACGTTATTCTTGAGACAAAAGAAAAGACAGAGCGCATATCAATAAAAGAAGTTATTGTGGATGATGTCTTTAAGATTAGCAAGGAACATGATACCGTTACCCTTGATGCCGAGAAGGTTCGTTTCCCACTTACCATACGTCGTGTTGAGAAGGGGGATCGTTTCATTCCGTTTGGTATGAAAG
>OMTA01000044.1 GCA_900313895.1 uncultured Eubacteriales bacterium
CGATTTTGTGAGAAAGCATAAGTATCTTTATGAGCTGTTATTGGATCGCAGGTTGATCGGCACGCCGGAGTTTGAGGACGCAAACAAGCGCTTCACCCAACCGATCTACTATATTCTGGAGCAGTACGGTATCAAGGATAAAACCGCGAGCGATCACCTTTATGTTATGCTACGCACCGTGACGCACGGATTCGCATTACTCGACGCGCTCGGGATCTTTGACGGGCTTTCCGTCGATCCCGCCGAAAGCTATCGCATGATGATGAACACCGTGATCGGAATGATGAAGGAGCTTGCTAAAAAAGACGGAAATAATCAAGGCTGATCCGGACGTTTTCTGTCAGCCTTTTGGAAGAAATACATTATGAGAGGATTGTTCTATGAAATCAAACACATTCAGGCGTTTGCTGTCGATGCTGCTTATCGCGGCGTGTATCGTCAGTATCGCTGCCGTCGGCGTTACCTCCGCATCAGCGGCAAAGGCTGATGTAGCCGACACCGCAGAGGCGTCGAACGCCGAGCCTGAGAAAAACGAGTACCAGATCGTTTCGCCTGTTCCGTCGGGTTCTTCGATCTCGCCGATCGGACAGCCCGCACGCCTTGACAGCTTGCAGGGCAAAAGGATCGCGCTTGTAGGCGGCAGCTTTTCCGCATCCGTCACCCATGCGGTGATCGCGGAGCTGCTCAGACAAAACTTCGGCTGTACCACCTATTATATGACCGAGGAGATCGGCAAGAGCGGTGCCTTCAATCCGAACAATATCAGCGATAAGTCGAAGGAATTTCAGGAGAACCTGAAAAAGTACAACATCGACGGTAACGAACTGAATATCGTTGACGCGACGACCATCCAAAGACATCTTGTCGGCTACAGCTCCGGCTATCCGATCGGCGAGATCATATCATAATGATTCATATGACAAAAGGCGACTCTTCACAGAGTCGCCTTTTTTGTTATCAATCTTTTGTAAGTTCACCCTGCCAGGTATTGACGCCGCCGAACTCGACGATGTTGGTGTAGCCCTGTGAGACCAACTGCTCCGCGGCGAGCTTGCTGCGCCTGCCGCTGCGGCAATAGATCATGATCAGCTGCGCTTTATCGGGCAGCTCGGAGATCGTATCCGTCGGGATGCTGTCGTGGGAAATACAGATCGCGCCGGGGATATGTCCCTCGGCGTATTCCTCGGGGGTGCGGACGTCGAGGATGATATAGTCCTTCTCGGTCTGCATCAGCTTCTGCGCCTCGTCCTGCGATATCTGTCTATACCCTTCGGGGACGGGGTTCGCGGTTTCTTTCTCCGCAGCGGAAACGGTTTCCGCCTTGGATGCCGCGCCGCTTTCGGCTTTCTTCTCCGCGCAGGCGGTAAGCGCTATCGTCGCCGCCAATAAAACGGCAAGTATCAAAAACGTCGGTTTTTTCATGCGGTCTCCTTATTAGGACGGGGCTGTTCTTTGACAAACAACTTTTTCATCGATTTGATGAGTTTGACGAAGGGCTTTTCGAGCAGCATAACGATGATCGCCGACAAAAGCGTCAGCGCAAGGTAAATCAGGGTCAGCGTTCTTTTTCCCATATCAGGGAAAAAGAATCGCAGTGTTTTTGCGAACATCATGAACGTCAATAAGGGATAAAGGCTGAACCTGCCGAGGAATCGGCAGACTTTGTTATCGAACAACCGGCTGACGGAGCTTTTGCCGCTGAGGCTCAGGAAAACGCCGAGGATCATCAGCGCGATCGCGAGGAAATCGAATATCTCCGGCAGCTCGAATCGAAGCATGAACTGCATATAACAAATCGCGCCGAGGTAGCATCCGATCTCGAGGACGGACAGCAGGTGGGACTTTGCTTTGGAGACGGGTTTTTCGCTGAAATGCCGCGCGAGGGTGAAGCAGGTCACGCCCGCGAGGATCTCGCCGAGCGCCTTGTAGGTCCCGACAAAGGAATAGAACAGGGCTTTGGGCTTTGCGTCCAGAAGGAGAAGGTTGTCGCCCGAAAGCTGTTTGGTTTTGAAAAACAGGAAACAGAGCAGGAGTACCGCTCCGACAGGCGCGATATAGTATTCGAAACGCTTTCGGTTGCGGCGGTACAGCGGGTACAGCAGCGCGAGCGCGATAAACGCGGCGGAGATCACCCACGCCTGATCCATCACGCGATAGCCCACGATGGTGATGTTATCGACGCCCGACGGATTGAAGCCGGCGTTTCTGAACGGAAGCAGCTCGAGCAGGGACGTCAGAAGGTTGTTCCATACGGCGCTGATGTCCGTCGTATACACCTTGTTGATCAGGATGAAGGTCGCGATCCAACAGATCACGAAAGCCGGCAGATAGATCCGCAGCTTGCTTTTGAGAAAGCTGCCGTACTCGCGCCATGTAAAGGGGCGATCGGAGGGGATCTCGCTGACGGTTTTGGCGAGAAGCGCGCCGATCACGATGAAGATAAGATCGATCGCCAGCTCGCCGCGGTAGAAGAAGAACGCGCCTTTTGAGAGGCTTTTCGGATCGAAGAAATAGGCGTAGTGCAGCACGAAGATCATGCAGAAGATGAATGCCCAGAAGCACAGGGCACCGTTACGTTTTTTCATCATCTCACACCCCCTGCGCCGCAAGGCGTTTTGTCTTGCGCCTGCGTAATAGATTTTTGACGAGCATATGCAGCGCCATCACGATCGCCGCCGTCACAAAGGTCAGCGCGCAGTAGATCAGCACGATCTGATCCGTCGTGAGCTTGTCGGCAAGTCCCCATGACTTGATCCACAGCGGGAGGTTTTCCGAAAAGATGGAATAGAGCAGATACGGATACAGGCTGTACTGGCCGAGGATCGTGAAGATCTTGTGATTGAACAGGCGGCTGATCACGCTCTTTTCGCTGAAGGTGATCGTGACGGAGATCGCCATGAACAACAACAAAACGAATTGGACTGCGTTGAACCGGCTGCTGTAGCCGAGCTCGATCACCTTTGCGTCGCCGCCGATGACAGGCGCCGTCTTGATGCTCATGCGATGCCAGAACAGGTTGCTGTAGCTCAACGCCATAAAGTGCATATAGACGATGGCAAAACCGTAGCCGAACAGCTCCAGCACGGCGAGCAGGATCTTTCCGAGCTTTGTGAAATCGATCTTTTTGAGCCACTCGCAAACGCGGTAGCACACGACACCCAGACAGATCTCCGCCATCGCACGGACGTTGCCCTTGTAGGTGAACGCGTATTTATAGAAAAGCTCGTATTTTTTGGAGGGATTCAAAAGGGACTGACCGTGTAAAAAGAGGAATCCCAAAAGCGCGACGGCGATCACCGGCGCGATGAAATGCTCGAAGCGGCGCTTGTTCTTCGCGTAGAGCGGATAGAGCAGGAGCAGTACCAGGAGCATCGCCGAGAGGTACCATGCCTGATCCAGCAGTCGCTCGAAATCCAGACCGAAGTTGCGCAGGAGGGTCGCCTCATACAGCATCTTGCCGAAGTTGATGAGAGCGGCTTTGATGCTCTCCGCCTTTGACAGACCCGCGGTGTAAGGCTCGATATGGCAGAGATAGCGGGTGACATTCAGCACGATGAAGGTCAAGACCAGACAGATCAGGTATGCCGGATAGAAGGACATGACCTTGCCCTTCATGAAGGTCCATGTGTTTTTCCAGGAGAAAAGATCGTTCTCTCTCTTTTTGTTCATCGACTTTGCGAACAGAAAGCCTGACGTCAATAAGAAGAACTCGACCGCGAGCGATCCGAGCTGGAACGGAAAGATATAATCCTCGCCGGGATGTATCAGGGCGATATCCATCATACTGGAATGGAAGACGACCAGTATCGCCGCAAATACAAACCGCCAGAAATCAATGGCGCCGTTACGCTTTTTGACCATAATATTCCTCCGTTGATAGAGTATACATCTGTTTCGATTATACTACCTTTCGATATAATTGTAAAGTCCGTATATAACGCAAAGCCGCCGCTTGACAGCGACGGCTTTTCACATAACGGATGCTATATCCTATGCTGACGCAGAACCGATTGTTCTGCGGATCGGACTATTCTTTTTCGCGCTCAGTGCGCTCGCCCTCTCAGGCGGTTTTATCCAGACCGTGCATCATGCGTATCTTGAGGATATCTCCCTCTACGATGATATCAACAGCCGAGATATTCTTATCGGGGTGCGCTTTGACCAATTCATCCACATACATATTGACGATCTTGTCGGAAACTCTCTCGCCTTTTACACTGACTTTCATTCGCTCATCTCCATTCCTCTTATGCTCCCTGATTTTTTTGATTCAGGGTCGAACTATTGTTTTATTATCTTACAATACTTATTGTAGCAGAGAAACGGTGTAATTTCCAGTTACAGGTTCACTATTTTCATATCAGTTTCTTAATGGTTAATTCCGTATGAGATAAAAAACCGCTCAACTTTGTAATAGTTAATTCTTTTATGAACAAAAAACAGAGCAGGCACAAGATTTAGTGTCTGCTCTGTAACAATATACTATATGTAGCTTTTAGCCGAAAAGATGCACATTAACAACCAGCGCCGCGAATACGATGGAGACCATCGAGAGCAGCTTGATCAGGATGTTGATGGACGGGCCGGAGGTATCCTTGAAGGGATCGCCGACGGTATCGCCGACAACAGCCGCCTTGTGCTGATCCGAGCCTTTGCCGCCGTGGTTGCCCGCCTCGATGTACTTCTTGGCGTTATCCCACGCGCCGCCGGAGTTCGACATAAAGATCGCAAGCAGGAAGCCGGAGGCTGTCGCGCCCGCGAGCATACCGACAACACCGTAGAAGCCCAGTACCAGACCGACAACGACCGGTACAACGATCGCGATAACGGTCGGGAGGATCATTTCCTTCAACGAGGAACGAGAGCACATATCGACGCACTTCGCGTAGTCGGGATCTGCTTTGCCCTCCATCAGGCCTTTGATCTTCTTGAACTGGTTACGAACCTCGATAACAACGCTCTGCGCCGCTCTGCCGACGGCTTCCATCGTGAGCGCCGCAAATACGAACGGCAGGCACGCGCCGATGAACAGACCGATCAGAACCAGCGGGTTCATCACGCTGAAGCTGTCATAGTTGACGGTATTCTGCATACCGTTGATCTTGTCGATGTAGGAGGCGATCAGCGCAAGCGCTGTCAGCGCGGCAGAGCCGATCGCGAAGCCTTTACCGGTAGCAGCGGTGGTGTTGCCCAGAGAATCCAGGGCGTCTGTACGCTCACGAACCTCAGGCTCGAGACCGCTCATCTCCGCGATACCGCCCGCGTTATCGGCAACAGGACCGTAAGCGTCGGTCGCGAGGGTGATACCCAAGGTGGAAAGCATACCGACCGCGGCAAGCGCGATACCGTACAGACCCAGCTGTGTGGAGCTGATATCTATGTTGCCCGCGACCAGAGAGGGTACGAAGAACGCTACCAGAACCGCGATACCGACGATGATAATCGGCAGAGCGGTGGAAAGCATACCGAGTCCCAGACCGCCGATGATGATGGTGGCGGAGCCTGTCTCGGATTTAGCGGCGAGCTTCTTGGTGGGCTTGTAGGAATCGGAGGTGAAATACTCGGTGGATTTACCGATCAATACACCCGCTACCAGACCCGCGAGCACCGCGAAGTACAGGCCGTAGAACTGCTCGCCGAGGATGAACCAAATCAGCGGGAACGCCGCGACAGCGATCAGGATCGCCGCAAGGTTGGTACCTCTGGAGAGCGCCTTGAGGAGTAATTTCTGTTCTGTCTTTTCGCCTGTGCGAACAAAGAATGTGCCGATGATGGAGCAGACGATGCCCAGCGCCGCCATGATCATGGGGATCGCCATCGCCTGGAAGCCCATGCCGCTGTCGTTGAACGCCGCTACACCTAAAGCGGAGCAGGAGATAACGGAGCCGACATAGCTCTCGTACAGATCGGCGCCCATACCGGCGACGTCGCCGACGTTATCGCCGACGTTATCCGCGATAACAGCGGGGTTGCGGGGATCATCCTCGGGGATGCCTGCCTCGACCTTACCGACAAGGTCGGCGCCGACATCGGCAGCCTTGGTGAAGATACCGCCGCCCACACGCGCGAACAGCGCCATGGACGAAGCGCCCATACCGAAGGTCAGCATCGCGGAGGTGATGCCCTGCGCATCTTCGTGGAATACATATTTCAGAAGGGCAAACCAGATGGAGATATCGAGAAGTCCCAGTCCGACAACGGTGAAGCCCATGACGGAGCCTGCGGAGAACGCGACTCTCAGACCCTTGTTCAGCCCTGTACGGCAAGCGTTAGCGGTACGCGCGTTGGCAGCGGTAGCGATCTTCATGCCGACAAAGCCCGAAAGTCCCGAGAAAAAGCCGCCCGTGACAAACGCAAACGGCACATAGGGAGTCAGAAGACCCGCGAATGCCATCGCGCCGAGAACCACGAACATGACCGCAAAAAAGATCAGGACGATCGTATACTGTCTTTTGAGGTAGGCGTTGGCGCCCGAACGGATAGATGCAGAGATCTTCTTCATCTTTTCGGTGCCTTCATCGAAGCTCATAACGCGCTTTGCCATGATACCGGCAAAGGCGATCGCCAGGATCGCGCCTACGAAGATTGATATTACGAGAGATAATTCCATAATATTCTACTTCTCCTTTCATAACTCATAAAGATTATTTTACAATAATACCGCGCTAAAGTCAATATTCATCATCACCTATCTGTCCGCTTTAAAGCGCTGATTTTTATTGCTTTTTTACCATGATTCCGCTGTTTTTTCACAGAAACAGCTCCACCGCGGGAGGCGGTGGAGCTGTAGGGTTCTTATCGGGTCAGCGGACGCACTTGATGGCGGAGCCGTTGTTGTAGGCGCTGACGAATTTTCCCGCCTTGTTCATACAGCGGACGGTGTAGCGATAGGTCACGCCTTTCTTTGAGGTTTTATCGACAACGGTGAGCTTGGTCGTATCGGAGATCTTGACCCATTTTCCTTTGCCGGTCTTGCGCATGACGCGGTATTTTGCCGCGCCCTTGACACCGGCAAAGGTGACCTTGACGCCGCTCTTGGTGTTCGCGAGCTTCGGCGCTTTCGGGGTCGCGACAAAGGTGATCGCCCAGCCCTTGGTGTTGTAGGCGCTGGAGTAGGCGGTCGCCTTGGCGTTCAGGCAACGGATGCTGTAGGTGTACTTTGTGCCGGATTTCACCGCTTTATGTACATAGGAGACCGACTTGGTATCGGCGAGCTTCTTCCATGTGCTGCCGCTCTTGATCAATATGCGGTAGGACGCCGCGCCTGCAACCTTGCCCCAGGTCAGCTGAACGCCGGAGGCGGTATTTGCGATCGTTTTGAGCGCAGGGGTGCCGATATAGGTGATCGCCCAACCGGTGCGGTCGAAATCGCTGATATACTGACCGTCGGCAGACATACAGCGGACGGTGTAGGTATTCTTGACGCCGGATTTGACGCCCTTGTGGAGGTAGGTCGTGCCGGTCGTATCGCCGAGCTTTGTCCATGCGGTTCCCTTCTTATAGAACACGCGGTACTTTGCCGCGCCGGCGATCTTGCCCCATGTCAGCTGTACGCCGGAGGCGGTGCTCTCGATCTTCGTCACCTTGGGCGTTGCCAGCATAACGGGCGGCGCCTCGGTGGGAGCTTCTGTAGGAGGCTCAGTCGGGGCAACGGTAGGCGCCTCGGTGGGTGCTTCGGTAGGTGCCTCGGTGGGTGCTACTGTCGGAGCTTCGGTAGGCGCTTCCGTGGGAACTACAGTCGGAGCCTCTGTCGGAGCCTCGGGCTGTTCGGCAGGGATATCCATACCCATATCGGGATGATCGGCGTTGATTACACCACCCGCGAAGCTGCCGCTGTCGGAGCTGATCGTGATATCGTTGGTCAAATCCTTGAAGGAATAGCTCCAGTCGAACGCCATGCTCTGGCCGTGGTCATTGGTAGCGATCGCCGTATCGGCTACGCGGACAACACGGAACACCGGAAGCTTTCTCAGCCCGGCGGGTCCGGTCAGGGTCAGCACGATCATCTGCTTTCCGGCAGTAAAACTGATGGAATCTACGGAGCGGGCGGAATTGACCCTGCACTCTCCGTACATCGGCTTGTTGGGATCAGTCGGATCGTGATAGACCGCGCCGAAATACTCGCCGTCCTCGTCCCTCGGGATCCACGGATAATCAACGGTGGCAAAATCATACAGATCGTCATCGTAGAGCACGCGGTAATCGAGCGCGCAGAATTTGGACGCGACCGTCATCGAGCAGGTGTATTTGTAGGTGACGAGATCGGTCGATGGCTCTGCGCCGGCGATCGTCGGGACGATCACAAGCGTCGTCAGCATCAACGCGGCGATCAACAAAAAAGACAATGTTTTTTTCATCGTATTCCTCCCATCCAAACAATTCTCTATCCTTTATTATAACACACGCGACGTGTTTTCTCAATCCAAATAATCAGAAAGGATTTTATGCAGAATTGACATAAAAACACCGTTCTTTCACTTGATATCGCCCGCGCGCGGTGGTATAATTCTTTGTATATATGAAAAAACGAGGTGAAAGAATGAAATCACTGATACGACACCTGAACAAGCGCGACTGGATCGCGGTCGCGGTCGCGGTCGTGCTGATCGCGTTGTCGGTCGAGCTTGAGCTGCTCATGCCCGACTATATGAAGGATATCACCGAGCTGATCGTGATTCCCGGCGCGGAGATCGGCGAGATCCTGATCGCGGGCGGCAAGATGCTGCTCTGCGCACTGGCGAGCGTTTTGGTCACGGTGCTGGTCACCGTTATCACCGGATATCTGGCGTCGAACTACTCGTTCAACGTCAGAGCGAAGCTCTATGACGCGGTGGAATCTTTCTCGATGGCGGAGATCAACCGCTTCTCTACCCCGTCGCTGATCACCCGCTCGACCAACGACATCACACAGGTCCAGACCATCATCGTTTTCGGTCTGCTGGTCATCGTCCGCGCGCCGATCATGGCGGTACGCGCGATCTTCAAGATCGCCGACAAGAGCTTTGAATGGACCTTCTCGGCAGGGGTCGCGGTCGTGCTGGTACTGATCGTGCTGGGCGTATGCTTCCTCTTTGCGCATCCGCGCTTCAAGAAGATCCAGATGCTGACCGATAACATCAACCGCATCACACGCGAGAACCTCACGGGTCTGCGCGTCATCCGCGCTTACAACGCCGAAGGATATCAGAAGAAAAAGTTTGAGCAGGCAAACGATGAGATCACCAAAAACAACATGACCGCCCACCGTATCATGGCGATCATGAT
>OMTA01000177.1 GCA_900313895.1 uncultured Eubacteriales bacterium
GGTCGTCATCCCGAGCGGCTCAAAGATATTCGTCCTGAGATAGTCAAAGTAGGATTCTCCCGAGACCTTTTCGATGATCTCGCCGAGCAAAAAGTAGTTGGAGTTGCAATAGCTGAACCGATCTCCCTGCTCGAATAACAGCTCCTGCGACAGGATCCATTCCCGCAAAGCGGCGCGATTCTGTTCCATGCTGTTGTCCTCTTTCACGCCCTCGACCGACGCCTGGACGGAGGCTTCGACCTCGTTGCCGTCCGCGTCATATTCGCGCACATAGTCGGGGATGCCGCTCTGCATCGAAAGCAGGTTGTGGATCGTGATATCCCCGCCGATCGTGTAGTCGGGATAGTATTTTGAAAGCGTGTCGTCAAGGCGCATCTTTCCCGCCTCGCACAGCTTGAGGATCGCCGCAGCGGTGAACTGCTTGGTGACGGAGGCGATATGGTAAACAGCGTCGGCGGAGTTATCGATATCCGCCTTTTTGTTTGCCTTGCCCGCGCCGCCGGAGTAGACCTCCTCGCCGCGATAGACCATATACGCCGCGCCCTTGTAGCCGTGGCTGACAAAGCTCTCGTCGATCAGCTCTTTCACCTTGTCGCGCATCTCCCCGCTGACGACGGTCTCCTTTTCTGCCGCAACAGTCGCCGCCTCGGTTTCGGGAGCGTCTTTTTCCGAATGATCCTCGCCGCAGGCGGAAAACATCGTTGCCGCCGTCAACAGCGAGAGCAGTATCGCTAAGAATCGTTTCATCGTTTCACCTTTCTGTTATGTTGCTCACAAACAAAGTTTGCTCAAACATCGATACAATTCCTCACCCGCTAATCGCGGGAGCTCCCTTTACCAAAGGAAGCCTTTAATCTCTTGGTGATAAACTGGGCGCTCAATCCCGTGAACGCGCCGGCGATACAGCCCGACACGATCAAAAACGGATAGTAAACCAAAAGCTGCGGCGTTTGCATCAGGATCAGCGCCGCGATCATCTGACCGGTGTTGTGCAGTACCGCGCCGATGACAGAGGTCATCCAGATATGCTTTTCATCGATCAGCTTCTTCAGCGGGATCATCGCGACAAGGCACAAGAGCGTTCCCGCCGCGCTGTAGATCAACGCCATGAAGTTGCCGGTGAATACCGCGCCGAGCAGGATGCGCACCGCCGCGATCAGGGCGACCTCATGCGCCCGATAATGGTACACCGCGTATACCGTTATGATGTTCGCAAAGCCCGGTTTTATGCCCGGTATCGGAAAAGGATAGGGGATCTGTAATTCGATGACGAAGATGATCAGCGCCGCCGCGGTCAGCAATGCCATCTCCGTCAGCTTTTTCACTTTCATAGGCTACCTCGTCAGCGCGTCAACGTCGCCGGTCTCGTCGGTGAACTCGATCACCAAGCCGTGCGGCAGACAGACGATCGGCATCGAGGAGCTACTGAGCCATCCCATCTTGACGCAGGTCTGATCGGGACAGTCGGCTTCGCTGACGCGGATCATCCTGTCCTTTATTTCGACGGTATTATGATGACCGTCCTTTTCGATCACAAGGGTGTCATCCTTGGCGGTACCGAGGTCGATGGTATACAGCACCTCGCCGTCCGATACGATCCGCACGGTGTTCTTCGGTTGTGCCGTGATCACAAGGATCGTACCGATAACGCCGATCAGGAACACCGCCGCGATGATCCCTCCGATGATTTTATATTTCATCCTATCCTCCGAATGATAATCTGAATTAATATTACCACCCGGCTGATCATTTGTAAACCAAAAATCCACATTCCGATTCTTCATTATTTATTTGACTATCTTTTCGTTCTGTGCTACGATGAAACCATGAAAAAACGTATTCTGGCGATCCTTATGATCCTGACGACCATTCTGAGCCTTTCCGCCTGTTCCGAAACGACGAGTGAAGCGAATTTTTTCGCCATGGACACCGCTATGTCATTAAAGGTCTGGGGCGGCAGCAATGTCTGCGCAGATCTCGAAGCTCGTGCGCATGAGCTGGACGAAAAGCTGTCTTCCGCCACCGAAAGCGAGATCTATCAGCTCAACGAGGAAGGTACGGCGACCCTCTCCGACGACACGCTGGCGCTGCTCACCCGCTCGCTGACGCTGTCAAAGGAACTGAAAACCTACTTTGACCCGACGATCTACCCTGCCGTTCTGGAATGGGGCTTCATCGACGGCAATTATCACGTGCCGGACGACGAATGGCTGCGTTCCCTGACCTCGCTGATCGACAGCAGCCGCGTTCAGCTCGACGGCAATACCGTCACCCTGCCCGCAGGCTTCAAGATCGACCTCGGCGCGTCGGCGAAGGGCTATCTTGCCGACGAATGTAAAAAGATCCTCGACGATCATAACGCCGCGTCCGCCGTTCTGAACCTCGGCGGCACGATCCTGCTCTATGGCAAAAAGCCCGACGGCACACCCTTCAAGGTCGGCGTTGCCGATCCCGATAATCCCGCCTCCTACTTCGGCTATCTGAGCTGTTCAGAGGGCGTCGTCGCGACCTCCGGCGGCTATGAGCGTTACTTTGAAAAGGACGGGAAGCGTTATATCCACATCCTCGACCCGACCACCGCAAAGCCCGTCGATAACGGGACGCTGTCTGTCACGATCTATACCGACGACGGCACGCTTGCCGACGTTCTCTCCACCGCGCTGTTCGTCATGGGGATCGACAAAGCGACCGAATACTACCGCAGTCATCCCGATTTTGACTTCATCCTTCTTGATGAACACAACAACCTTTATATCACCGAGGGGATCTTCGATGATTTTTCCCTTTCGGACGGCTATCCGTATTCCATCCGAAAAATCACCAAATAAAGGAGTAACCTATGCGCAGAACCTCCCGCACCGGATCATTTTTATTGGTGCTGCTGTTCAATATACTGCTCAATTTTCGGCTGACGATCCCGGGCTGGATCCTGCTGATCCTCCACTTCATCATCCCGCAGTATATCAAATGGTGGTACTGTCTTGTTTATTTCGGCGCGTTCATCCTGTATATGGTGATCTGGATGCTTGTCATCCGAGGGATCTCCCGCTGGGCGAACACCGCCAAGCCCGCACCTCCGATCGAGAACAAAAACCCCTATTCGTCCAAAGGCTACACCCAAATCAAAGATCAGATCGAAAACAAGAATCCCTATTCATCCAAAGGCTACAACCCCATCGAACATTCCGATGACAATCACTAGGAGGCACTTATGAAACATCTGATTTGTATTATATTGAGCGTTGTGCTGATCGTATTCACCCTCGCCGCCTGCTCCGACAGCGGCAAGGATTCCTCTGACAAGCCGACCGAAGCATCAAAGAACCTGACCACCGAAAAGGACGGACATCCCCTGTATATCCGCGCCGACAAAGACCCGGACGATATCGCTGCGACCTTTTCCTCCGTATCGGGCGCCGATCAAAAAACGGTCGATCTGACGGTGGCGAAGGAAGAAGACAAGACCGACGTCTATGTCTGCTATGCCGACACCAAAACCTATAACCGCGTCACGATCACGATCAACGGTCGTGACAGCGAGCTGCTCGCCTTCAACGATTACACAAGCGGATGGGAGCTGTCTCCCTCACGCGCCGTACCGTTTACCTACGGCAAGGAGAGCAAGGCGCCAGAATACACGCGCAAGGAGTTCTCCTATCAGGATCGCAGCAAGGGCGTACTGATTTGGACGCCCGACGGCTATGATCCCAAGTCCGCCGAAAAATACGCCGTCATCTACATGACCGACGGTCACAACCTGTTCGATCCCAACATGACGTCGCAGGGCTGCTGGGCGGTCGCCGAAAGTATCGACGCGATGATGTCCCAAAGCGACAACAAAACCATGCGATTTGAATAAGTATTTGAAATACTGATAGCTAATTCTAAATCTTC
>OMTA01000016.1 GCA_900313895.1 uncultured Eubacteriales bacterium
CAGAGGAGGAGTAACCCTGACGGGTTGCGATCGACGATAAGCCGATAAAGATTGAAAATGACTCATTATCGGCTATTGAGTTCGACTCCCTTCATCCTACGCTTCATTTATTCCAAAATCATGATGTAGTCATAGATCGGCTGATCGCCCTGCAGCATGATGATCTCCGTGCGGCGATACTGCTTTTTCAGCGTTTCGTACATCGCGGCGGCTTTCTCGGCGTCCGCGTCCTTGCCCGCTAAGATCAGCATGACGTCATAGCGACCCGCTTCGAGCTTTTCGCTCAGTCCGAGCATCGCGTCCTCGGGCGTTTTTTCATCGACATAGATATCGTCGCCGACAAAGCCGATGTAATCGCCCTTGACGACCGCCACATCGCCCGCTACATCGCGCGACGCGATGCTGACGATCCCCGTGACGACGCCGCTGACGATCTCGTTGAGGTACGCGACCACGTCGTCGGTGTCGCCGACCGTGATGTCAAACATCGAGATCGCGGCATATCCCTCGCCGATGGTTTTCGTCCTGATGATCCGAACGTCCATATCCTCCGTCATCGCCGCCGCCTGCTCGGCGGTCATCACGATATTCGCGTTGTTCGGAAAAACATATACGGTCTTTGCGCCGACCTTCTCATATGCGCTGAGCATCTCCTGGGCGGAGGGGTTCATGCTCTGACCGCCGTCGACGACCGCGTCAACGCCCAGCGAGGTGAAGATCTCTTTGAGCCCCTCGCCCGCCGCAACGGTCACGATGCCGTACGGTTTTTTGGGCTTTGTATTTTTCAGCCGATATCCGGCGTTCGTGTGCGCCCCATTGTGCTGCAGCGTCATGTTCTCGATCTTCGTCGTCAAAAACTCGCCGTACTGCTGACAGTGATTGAGGATATCTCCCGGGCGCTTTGTATGCACGTGCGCCTTGACGATCGTCCCCTCCTTAAAGGCGACCACCGAATCGCCGACCGAATTCAGCCATCCGATAAAGCCGTCGAGATCAAAGCGGTCGATGTCGATCTTTTTGCGCTGTAATCGCAGCAAAAACTCGGTACAGTACCCGAAGCTAAGCTCGCTGTTCTCGTCAAAGGCGTCGAGATCAACGCTCTTTTGCGCGGTCGGGGAGATGATCGTCGCGTCGAACTCGATCCCCTCGAGCGCCGCCTTCATTCCCTCCGCGATGTAGACAAAGCCCGCGCCGCCGGAATCGACCACGCCCGCTTCCTTTAGGACATCCAGCAGGTCGGGCGTTCTCTCGAGCGATGCAGCAAGCTCTCTGAGCAGGATATCAAACAGCCCCTCAAAGCTCTCGGGAGTTCCCTTTTCGACCGCCTCTACCGCCTCGCGATATACGGTCAGGATCGTTCCCTCTACCGGCTCGCTCACCGCCTGATACGCTTCATCCACGCCCGCTTTCAGCGCAAAGGTAAACTGCGCGACATCCGCCTGACGCTGTGCCTGAAGCCCCTTGCCGATGCCCGCGAAGATCCGCGAGAGGATGACGCCCGAGTTGCCCCGCGCGCCTAAGAGCATCTCTCTTGCCGCATGGGTCGCGACCTCGCCGAGCAGCGTGCTCTCGGCTGTTTTCGCCGCGCCCGCCTCGATGGTCATATACATATTGTCGCCGGTGTCCCCGTCGGGGATCGGAAAAACATTCAGATCGTTGACTGCCTGACGGTTGGCGCTGAGGTTCTTCGCGCCGCCGCGCAACATATTCAGATACAGTAATCCGTCTATTGTCTTTATCATTTTTACTTCCCTAAATCCTTTTCGGTTGTCAAAGATAAGTAACAAAAACACTCGCTTTTGTTGACTTTGACCCCAATTGTTACTATAATACATTGTATGATCGAAAGGCAACAGCAGAAAAGGTCGCAACTGTTGTATATACCACAAAATCCCCATAATTTGTATAAAAACATCCGAAAGAAAAGGAGCCTCTCATGCCCAAAAATCCTCGCACGGTCGACCGCCGTATTCTCAAAACCAAGCGCGCCATCAAAACCGCCTTTGCAAAGCTCCTGTCCGAAAAGGACATCAACGATATCACCATCTCCGATATCGCCGCCTATGCGGACATCAACCGCAAAACCTTTTATAATTACTACAGCGGCATCTACGAGGTCGTGGATGAGATCGAAAACGATCTGGTCGACAAGTTTGACGAGATGGTCACCGAGATCGACCTGCGCAAAAACGTCAACTCCCCTTACATGGTGTTCGAGAAGATCACCGCCGTCATCAATACCGACCCCGATTTCTTCGGCTACCTGATGAATATGAACGACAACGTCAGCCTGATGACAAAGCTGGTCGATCTGCTCAAAGACAAGACCCGCTCTATCCTTGTCCGTTACCTTGATCTTTCAAACGAGCGCATGGAGCTGATGCTGGAGTATACGATCACCGGCATCGTTGCTGTTTACCGTAACTGGTTCAACACCGGCCGCAGCCGCCCGATCGAGGCGATCAGCGTCGATATCAGCGAGCTGTGCTTCAAGGGCATCAACGGCTTTCTTGATTTTGACGTCAGGGCAGCGACAACATAAACAATACACAAACTGAGAGCCTCCCGATTGAAGGGAGGCTCTCGTTTCTATAAAGACTTCTTTATATATCAATCATATACCTTTTAAAGATTTACCATCTTCCGCCGCCGCCACCGGGCTGATTGCCGCCGGATGAGGTTGACGGAGAAGCGCTTGATCCGCCCGCTACGGTACCGCCGGTGCCGTAGCCGTAGCTGTTGAGCGTACCGTTATAGGTGCCGCCTGTGACAAACTTCACACTCGACAGCGTGGTATTGCCCTTGTAGAACAGCACGCCGAGATTGCCGGAAAGCTGCGATTTGACCGCTGCCAGAACGTTACCGCTGCTGTCGGTGATACAGACGGTCGATCCCTTGGTGACCGAGCCGACGCTCTTGTTATAGACCGCGTTGCCGGTCTTGCGGGTGATATCCTCCCACATCGCGTTGGAGGAAGCGAGCGCGACGACCGTACCGCCGTTGAAGCCGACCGTACCGTCCGCGTCGACCGCGAAGTTACCGCCGCTCTGCGGGCCCTGTACAACGACCACACCGTCGTTGAAGTTCAGCGCGCCGTTAGAGTCGATCCCGTCGCCGGATGAAACGACATAGACCTCGCCGCCGTTGATCGTGATCGCGCTGTTGGAAGAAGCGCCGGGCTGGAACGGATTCTGACCGGGTCTGCCGCCCTGCGAGCTTTGATCCTGGCCGCCCGCCGCGTTGATACCGTCGTCGGATGCGACAACGCTGATCACGCCGCCGTTGATGACAACGTCGTTGCCTTCAAGACCCTCATAGCTCTTGGTGATATTGATCGTGCCGTTCTCGATGGTGAGGGTGGTGTCGGCATGAACGCCGTCGTCGCCGGAGCTGAGGTTGAAGGTACCGTCCTTGACGGTGATATTGCCGTTACAGTGGACGCTGTCGTCACCGGAGGTGATGTTGAACGTACCGCTGTTGACATTCAGATCGGATTCCGCCTTGATGCCCTTGCCGGTGGTGTTCGCCGTCAGCTCGATGTTTCCGACCGTCAGAACGGATGCCGCCGTGACCGCCTCGTCGCCCGAGGTCAGATCGTAGCTGCCGCCCGTCAGATTGACCGCCGCGTTACCGTTGATACAGTCGTCCGTCGTGTCGCAGATATAGGTACCGTCGGTGATGGTGATATCGCCGTCAGCCTTGATCGCCTTGCCCGCGCCGGTGACGGTCAGCTTCTTGACCAGCTCGAGATTCAGCGTGCCTTCACTGTCCAGACCGTCGGACTGGGTGTTGATCGTGATCTCGACATTCTTGCCGTTGATCGTAATATCATCGTTCGCGTGGATACCGTCCTTGACGGAGGTGATATCAAAAACGCCGTTCTCGATCGAGATATCGTCGTCTGTCGCGATGCCGTGCTTGTAGTTGCCGTTGACCTTGAGCGTACCCTTGCCCTTGATCTCCAGGGTGTCGTCGGTATGGATCGCGCCTTTTGCCTGCGACGCGTCGATACTGTAGGTCACGCCGTTGATAACGTGTTCTTCAACGGTCTTCGTGTAGCTCGCGCCGTCCGTGATCGTGTTGGTCGTGCCGCTCTCCAGGGTGATGAACGCCTTCTTGCAGCGATCCCAGTAGATCGCGGGGCCGTCGGGATTGGTCAGGCTCATGCCGTTGAGTCTGAGCTTGACCTTATCGTTGATGTCCTTTTCTTCCTCGTCTGTGCAGGTGCGAACATAGATCATGCCGTCCGTACAGGTGCCGGTGACCTCCCAGTCGCCGCCCTCGGTGATGATGACCGTGTTGCCGTCCACATACGCGCCGTTGCCGGTCACAGTGATACCGCTGTCGGAAAGAACGATTTTGCCGACGTTCTCTTTCCATTCTTCGCCGGTGACCTCAGCCTCCGTCGCCGCCTCGGTCGCAGGTTCCGTCACCGCCTCGGTCGCTGCCTGTGTTGCCTCTTCGGTCGCAGGCTCTGTCGGGGTCTGTGTACCGATCGGATCGCCGATGGGATGTCCGTCGTCCATATCCGCAAGCCATCTCTGGATCGCCGTCGCGTCCATGATGGTCACATCGCCGTCCTCATCCGCGTCCGCCGCCGACTTCGCTTCATCGGAAAGCGTCGTCATATCCGCCAGATACCGCTGTACCCGCGTCGCGTCCAGTACGGTGACCGAGCCGTCAAGATCCGCGTCGCCTAAGATCAGCGTCGCAGCGGCGCTTGTATCCGTATCAGCGGCGCTGACCGCAAGCGTCGGGATCACCATACTCAGCGTCAGCAAAACCGACAGGATAACCGCAATCGTCTTTTTGTGTTCTTTCATGGGGGTGTCACTCCTTTTCACCTTTTATGCCGCCAGTTTACCCTGTCAATCTGTTCCCTGTATGTTTTTTATGTGAACGTTATGTGAAAATTCGCCGTTTCCCCCACAATAATCGACCGCGACAGCACATAGCCGCCGCGGTCGTCAGTTCTTTTAAGTATCAGGTTTTATTCCTCACTGTCAGATCAGTTCACCGAAAACACTATCCCCACATAATTCACATATATGTGTGAAAACATAGAAACTATTAACTTGTAATTGTTGGCAATTTCGTTCTGACATAGCGCGATCTGAATTGCAATATCTATTTCTCTTGATCTTCCGCTTTTTCACATGATCCCTCATGAAATCTTCTTTACAATTTCCCCGTCATCCGCTACAATAATCCATATGAAAACCAAAACGATTTCTTCCGCCCGTTACAACCTGATAGACGTCATCCGCGCCGTCGCGATCATCAGCATGATCGCCTACCACCTCTGCTACGATATCTTTGTCGTATTCGAGGTCGATCCGTCGTTTGACAAATACCCGCTGATCCTGTTGTGGGAACGCTCGATCTGCTTTACGTTCATCATCATCTCGGGCATCTCGCTGAACTTCTCCCGCCATCCCTTCAAGCGCGGTATCATCGTCAACCTCTGCGGCTTTGCCGTAACGGCGCTGACGCTGCTCTTTATGCCGTCCCAGCAGATCTGGTTCGGGATACTGAACCTTATCGGCTGCGGGATGCTCCTGACCGCCGCGCTGCGCAGGTGGCTTGACCGCCTCCATCCCGCCCTCGGCATGGCGCTCAGCCTTACGCTCTACGCCTTGACCGTCGGCGTGCCCTATCGCTATATCGGCGTCTTCTCGCTCAGGCTCATCGAGCTGCCCGCCTTTTTATACGGCAGCAAATATCTCTCCTTTATCGGCTTTATGTCCGACGGCTTTTTCTCCGCCGATTTCTTCCCTCTGATCCCGTGGCTGTTCCTTTTCCTATTCGGCTATTATCTCTGGCGATGGATCCGCCTGCGCGGATGGGATCCCCTCTTCCGCTTCAACATCCCCGCGCTGAGCTTCATCGGCAGACACAGCCTTGTTATCTATCTTATACACCAACCCCTGCTCTACGTCCTCTGCGCATTGATCTTCGGTCATTTCTGATCCATCGGAGGTTACTATGAATTGTCAAAACTGCGGCAAAAAACTTGACCCGAAAGCGACCGTCTGCCCCAACTGCGGCGCCCCCGCTCCTCAACAGAACAACAACGCAAAGATCCAGTCCGTCGCGTTGATCGTGATCCTTCTGGTTCTGATCGCGGCGGCGATCGTCGGCATCATTTTTGCCGTCCGCTCAACAAATAACCGGGATTCCGATCCCGCGCCTGTGCAGCCAACCACCGTCGAGACCGCTGCCTCTGCCGCACCCACGGTCAAGCCGACCCAAAGCCCAACCCCCGCTCCATCCGAAGCGCCCGCGGTCAGCGACACGATCATCGCGACCGAGCTGCCTTTTTCGATCACGCAGAGCGATCTTGAAAGCGAGATCGAAAAAATTCGCACCTACTACTACACTCCCTCCGACGAGGATGAAAAGATCGTGCTGGAAAACGGTACAAACGGCTGGAACTACTCCCGCGATTATCGCTTCCATAACGGCAGACTGATCTTCGCGTTCATTTTTGATGGGACAGAGGAACACCGCCTCTATTTCAAAGACGATCACATGATCCGCTACATTGACGAAAACAGCGTCACCTACGACTTCCCCGACTGCAACAAGTATTCCTCATGGGCGGACAAAGCCCTCAAGGAAGCGTACGAACAGTACGGCGGCAAGCCCTCCGATACTGCGAGCCCATGGCTCGGCACATGGAAAAGCGACTCCGGCGAGAGCTTCGAGATCACCGCGGTAACGGACGACCGCGTCGAGGTCATCCATCATCATCTCAACGAGCAGGGCACTCGACAGCTTAATACCCCCTACAGCATGATCTATACCGACAGCACAAAGCGATCCGTCACCGAGGATTCCGACGGCGATACATGGGTCTACACCCTGACGCTGTACGACGACTACCTGCTGGTTCAGTCCCGCTACCCCGATCAAAAATTCTACAAAGAACCCTGACCTTTTTATACACCAAGCCTTGCCTATAAGGTACAACGCCTGCGAAAAATGAGGAATCAGGAATGAGGAGTTAGGAATTATAATTGTAGAGGACGACGCTTGCGACGTACCGAGTAGGGACGACCACCGGTCGTCCGTCACCCTTCCTCCAAATCCCTCTCTCCCGCGAAGCATATCCATCTGTAGAACACGGCGCCGACACGCGAGCGCCGCAGGCACCACACTAACTACTAAGTAAACGCTGATTAATTACAATGTCATTGCGAGGGCTTTAGCCCGTGGCAATCCCACAAAGCGATAAGCCGACGTTTCAGTCCCTGTTTGTGGGATTCCCACGGTCGCTTAGTCGCTCCCTCGGAATGACTGCGAAAATGAAAACAGCATTAATCAGTATTTACCTAACTACCAACTACCGGAAAAAATTCAAAATTAACACAAAGTTCACAAGAAATTAGCACTCTCGCCTTGACAGTGCTAATTTTTGTATTATAATAAGAACTGTACAATCGAAATGAAAAAGAAGGTATCTATATGGCTAAAAAGCAATTCAAAACCGAATCCAAAAAGCTCCTTGATATGATGGTCAACTCCATCTATACCCACAAGGAGATCTTTCTCCGGGAGCTGATCTCCAACGCCTCCGACGCGATCGACAAGCTCTATTTCCGATCGCTGACCGACGACAGCGTCACCCTCAAACATGACGACTACGAGATCCGCATCGCCGCCGATAAGGAAGCCCGCACCCTGACGATCTCCGACAACGGCTGCGGCATGACCAGGGACGAGCTGGAGAACAACCTCGGCACGATCGCCAAATCCGGCTCCTTCGACTTCAAAAAGGGCGAAGAGAATCAGGCGGACGACATCGATATCATCGGCCAGTTCGGCGTCGGCTTCTATTCCGCGTTCATGGTCGCGGACAACATCAAGGTCATCAGCCGCGCATGGGGCGCCGACGAAGCGTTCATCTGGGAAAGCTCGGGCGCGGACGGCTACACCGTCAAAGCGTTCGACAAGCCCGACAACGGTTCCGTCATTATCCTGCATATCAAGGACGATACCGACGACGAAAACTACAGCGCGTATCTCGAGACCTACCGCATCCGCGAGCTGATCAAAAAGTACAGCGACTACATCCGCTACCCGATCCGTATGCTCACCGAGCACAAGCACAAAAAGGAAGATTCCGACGAGTACGAGACCGTCAAAGAGGACGAGACGCTCAACTCCATGATCCCGATCTGGAAGAAATCCCCCTCCGAGGTCTCCGACGACGATTACAACAATTATTATAAGGACAAGTTCGGCGACTACGAAAACCCGATCAAGGTCATCCGCCAAAAGACCGAGGGTTCCGCCGACTACACCGCGCTGCTGTTCATCCCGTCCCACGCCCCCTACGATTACTACAGCCGCGAGTACGAAAAGGGTCTCCAGCTCTATTCCAGCGGCGTCATGATCATGGAAAAGTGCAAGGAGCTGATCCCCGACCACTACAGCTTTGTCAAGGGTCTGGTCGACAGCGCCGATCTGTCGCTGAACATCTCCCGCGAGATGCTCCAGCACGACCGCCAGCTCAAGATCATCGCAAAAGCCCTCGAAAAGAAGATCACCTCCGAGCTCACCAAAATGCTCCGCACCGACCGCGAAAAATACGAAGAGTTCTTCAAAGCGTTCGGCGCACAGCTCAAGTGGGGCATCTATTCCTCCTTCGGCGCCAACAAGGACACCCTGCAGGATCTCATCATGTTCACCTCGTCAAACGACAAAAAGCTCACCACCCTCAAAGAGTACGTCGAGCGCACCTCCGAGGATCAGAAAAAGATCTACTACGCCGTCGGCGAAAGCATCGAGAAGATCTCCCTCCTGCCCCAGGTCGAGGCTGTTCTCGATCACGGCTATGAGGTGCTGTATCTGACCGAGGACATCGACGAGTTCGCGCTCCAGATCCTGCGCGAGTACGATTCTAAAGAGTTCCTCAATGTCTGCACCGAAAACCTCGATCTCTCCGACGAAGCGGACAAGGAAAAGCTCAAGGAAGCCAACGAAGGCGCGGCGGATATCTTTGACTTCATCCGCGATTCTCTCGGCGGAGCGGTCGCCAAGGTACAGTACACCAACACCCTCCACAACCACGCCGTCAGCCTTTCTACCGAAGGTCCCCTGTCCGTCGGCATGGAGCAGATCCTCAACAAGATGCCCGGCGCCGGGGAGCAGAACATCAAAGCCGAGACCGTCCTCGAGATCAACGTCGATCACCCTATCAAGGACAAGCTCAGCGAGCTTTTCGCAAACGACAAGGACAAGCTCAAGGAGTACAGCAAGATCCTCTATGCCCAGGCGCGACTTATCAACGGTCTGACCATCGACAATCCCGCCGAGATCTCCGATCTCGTCTGTAACCTCATGCTTTGATTTCTTTCGTATAAAAATACGGTTCTGTTTGTGTTGTAGGGGTCGGCGCCTCGACGACCCGATGACTGCAATACGTTCTCTATCGCGCCGCAAGTGCATATTCATGTATTGCCGTGCTCACCAAATCAATTTTATCCGTCCCGTTTTTCGGGGCGGATTTTTTTGCAAAAACGCTTTTCATTTTTCTCTCTACCGTATATAATGATAGACATAACCCTCATACTACCATTCCACAGAAGGCGGTAACCCTATGAAAAAAATCATCATCGCCGTATTCGGCGGCGGCGCGATGCTGTCGGGACTTGCGGCGGGATATTGCTTCAGTCAGAATATCACCAACTACGGATGGCTGTGCGTCCTCATTTCGATGATTCTCCTGCTGATCCTCCGATCGCGTCTGCGCGCGATGCGTACGCCTGCCGAAAAAGCGGCAAAGGCGCTTGAAAATCCAGCGATGAACCTCGCGTTTTACAGCGAGCTGAGCCGGCTGATCGACGAGGGCAAGGACGTCAACGGCTACCTGCGCGAATGCGGCGCGCCTGAGAACATGGTCAAAAGCGTCAATATCGGCGGTTCCTCCGAATGGTATCTCCATAAGGACAACCAACCCTACGACGAGTTCTCTGCCGATATCCCCGCGATTGACGCCCCTGCGCCGAAGCATCCTTATATCAAAAGCGCCCGCATCGAAAACGATTCCACCCGCGTGATCACGGTCGATCTCGAACGCGCCTTATGGGACTGGGGCAACCGGCATCCCGAAAAGCGCCGCTACGCCAACAGTATGCGCATCGCGTTCCAAGGCGTGTACGCTCCCGCCGAAAACGGCGGCAATTCCTATCTCGACAAGTCCATCGACGATATCCGCGCCGCCCGCAAAAAGACAAAGAAAAAGCCGAAAAAAAGCAAAAAACCCAACGCCGAAAGCTAACCCCTTTCCCTCCCCGTAGGGACGATCATCGATCGTCCGCGACCTATCTGCTATATGCCGTCCACAAGCGAAGCTCATCCACCCCAACCGTAGGGACGAGTATTGATCGTCCGTTACCTTTCCACCAAATCACTCTTACCCGCGAAGCAACTCTCACGCCTGTGTAGGGGAGGGGGGATCTCTCCTCAGGAGAGGTGTCACCGAAGGTGACAGAGAGGAGCCGTCTCCACGCGAAGCAAATCCATCTAAATCCAACTCCCCCCGTCGAAAGGATGTTGACCATGACCGCCAACCCCACCCCCGACAACATGAAATATCTGCGCCTCTTATCCGAGAAATACCCCTCGATCCGCGCCACCACGCGCGAGATCATCAACCTGACGGCGATCCTCAATCTGCCCAAGGGCACCGAGCATTTCATGAGCGATCTCCACGGCGAATACGAGGCGTTCTGCCATATCCTCAACAACTGCTCCGGGGTCATCCGCGAAAAGCTCGACCTCATTTACGCCGACTCTCTGAGCGCCGAGGAAAAAGACGAACTCTGCACCCTGATCTACTATCCCGCCGATAAGCTGCGCCTGAATCGCCGCGAGATGAACCTCAGCCGCGAGTGGTACCGCACCACCCTCGAGCGCATGATCGAGCTGGCGCGCATCCTATCCTCCAAGTACACTCGCTCCAAGGTACGCAAAGCCATGCCCGAGGACTACGCCTACATCATCGATGAGCTGCTTCACGCCCAAAAGGACGAGGACAACAACCAGGTACGTTACCACAACAACATTCTCGATACCATCATCCGCATCAACGCGGACGATTTCGTCATCTCCCTCGCGGGGCTGATCAAGCGCCTTGCGGTCGACCGCCTGCATATCGTCGGCGATATCTACGACCGCGGCGATTCCGCCGAAAAGATCCTCGATCTCTTGATGCGCCACCATTCCCTCGACATCGAGTGGGGCAACCACGACATCCAGTGGATGGGCGCGGCGTGCGGCAGCGACGCCTGTATTGCCGCGGCGGTACGCAACTGCATCCATTATCATTGTATCCGCACCCTCGAGAACGGCTACGGCGTCAGCCTGCGCAACCTCGTGACCTTCGCGCACGATACCTATCCCGCCAAAAAGCCGATGGACGCCGCCCTCCACGCGATCACCGTCATGATGTTCAAGCTCGAGGGTCAGATCATCCGCCGCAATCCCGAGTACAACATGGACGACCGTCTCCTGCTGGATAAGATGGATCTTGAGAGCGGCACGATCACCATCGACGGCGTGACCTACCCCCTCAACGAAACCGCCTTTCCTACCCTCGATCCCGCCGATCCCTACGCCCTGAGCGCGGGCGAGCAGGCGGTCATGGACGAGCTGCATACCGCCTTCGTCGAAAGCGACAAGCTCCGCCGCCATATCACCTTCCTCTACGAAAACGGCGGGATGTACAAGGTCTATAACGGCAACCTGCTCTACCACGGCTGTGTTCCCTTGAACGACGACGGCTCCTTCCGCGAGGTCGAATTTTTCGGCGAAACATTCAGCGGAAAAGCCTACTTTGATATGGCGGACACCCTCGCCCGCCACGCCTACTACGGCAAAAGCCACGACATCCGCGGCCTCGATTTCATGTGGTACCTGCGCTGCGGAGAAAACTCCCCCCTGTGCGGCAGAAGGATCAAGGCGTTCGAGCGCGCCTACATCGACGATCCCGCCGCGTGGAAGGAGGACAAAAACCCCTAT
>OMTA01000167.1 GCA_900313895.1 uncultured Eubacteriales bacterium
GTCAGCGAAGTATACACAAGCGATCAGCTCAGAGCGCTCGGCAGGGGCAATATCGCGGTCGGTCACGTCCGCTATGCGACCACCGGCGCGAAGCTGATGCAGAATATCCAACCTCTGCTCGTCAATCACCACAAGGGTCGGATGGCGCTGTGTCACAACGGCAATCTGTCGAACTCCTTTGAACTGAGGAAAAAGCTGGAGGAGAAGGGCGCGATCTTTCATACCACCACCGACTCGGAGGTCATCTCCTATACGATCGTGCAGCAGCGCCTGAAGCACGGCTCGATCGAAAGCGCGGTATCCGCCGCGATGGATGTGATCGAGGGCGCGTATTCGCTCGTGATCAGCTCGCCGCAAAAGCTGATCGCCGTGCGCGATCCCCACGGCTTTCGACCGCTGTGCTACGGCACGACAAGTGACGGGAAAATCGTCTTTGCGTCCGAATCCTGTGCGCTCGACGCAATCGGTGCGACGCTTGTCAGAGATCTGATGCCCGGTGAGATGGCGATCGTTGACAGCGGCGGGATTCGTTTTGATACCACGCATTGTCACTCGGTCAAAAAGCAATTCTGCGTCTTTGAATACATTTATTTTGCGCGTCCCGATTCGATCATCGACGGCGCCTCGGTCAGTCTGTGTCGCAAGACGGCGGGGCGGTATCTTGCACAGGAACACCCGATAGACGCAGACATCGTCATCGGTGTGCCGGACTCGGGGCTGGATGCGGCGATCGGCTATGCGCAGGAGTCGGGAATCCCCTACGCGATCGGCTTCACCAAAAACAAGTATATCGCGCGCACCTTTATCGCTCCCGGTCAGGAGGATCGCGAGGCGGGCGTCGGGATCAAGCTCAACCCAATCCGTGAGGTCGTGAGAAACAAGCGCGTAGTGCTGATCGACGACTCCATTGTGCGCGGCACGACCTGTCGCCGCATCGCCCGTCTGCTGTGGCAAGCGGGCGCAAAAGAGATCCACATGCGCGTCAGCGCCCCTCCGTTTATTGCGCCCTGCTACTACGGAACGGATATCGATTCTTCCGATGTGTTGATTGCCAATCGCATGAGCGTCAGCGAGATCGCAGAGGAGATCGGCGTGACCTCGCTCGGTTATCTGAGCGTTGACAAGGTTCGGCTGCTGACCGGGAATGATACGGGCTTCTGCACTGCCTGCTTCGGCGGAGAATACCCGACCGCGATCCCGTCGGCTTCAACGAAGGATCGTTTTGAAAGAAAGCTCAGTGAAAGGGTGAATGATGATGAATAAGGCGCTGATTTTGGATGACGGCTCGATCTTTCGCGGGGTCGGCTTCGGAAGTGACGAGAGCAGGAGCTTTGAGATCGTGTTCAACACCTCGCCGGTCGGGTATCAGGAGATCCTCTCCGACCCCTCCTACACCGATCAGGGAGTGGTGTTCGCCTATCCGCTGATCGGCAACTACGGCATGAACGATGATGACTATGAAACGAGGATCCCGACCATCGGCGCGATGATTGTGCGCGAGTATAACGACGAGCCGTCGAACTATCGGAGCGTGAACACCTTAGAAAAGATCATGAAGCGTTACGGTATCGTCGGGATCAGCGGCGTTGACACGAGGGTGATCGTGCGCCATATCCGTGACGTCGGCTCGTGTCGGGCAATGATCGTCGACGCAGATGTCGATGTGGATAGTGCCGTACAAAAGCTGAAAGAAACCATCCTGCCCACAGACGCGGTCGCACGGGTCAGTCGCAGGAGCGTTGAAGTATATAGGTGCAACAATTCGCGATATCATGTCGTCGCGATTGACTGCGGGATGAAGGAAAACATCGTGCGCTCGCTGTTAAAGCGCGGATGTGATGTTACCGTCGTTCCGTGGAACACGAGCGCGGGCGAGATTCTTGCTATGAAACCCGACGGAATCTTCCTCAGCAACGGGCCGGGTGATCCGACCGACGTCCCCGAGGTGATCGAGGTCGTCCGTGAACTGCACGGCAAAGCGCCGATCTTCGGCATCTGTCTGGGTCACCAGATCCTCGCGCTGTCCTACGGCGCTTCGACCTACAAGCTGAAATTCGGTCACCGCGGCGGCAATCATCCGATCAGGAACCTCGGCACCGACAAGGTGGAGATCACCTCACAGAATCACTCCTACGCTGTAGACGTGGACAGCCTGAAAGAAACGCCGCTGACGGTCACGCATATCAACCTGCTGGATCATACGGTGGAAGGGATAGAATGTAAAAAAGATCGCGCCTTCGGCGTGCAGTATCACCCCGAATCCGCACCCGGGCCGCAGGACAGCGGATATCTTTTCGACAGGTTCATCACGCTGATGGAGGAGGGAAAAGCTCATGCCTAAGAGAACGGATATCAAGCGGATCATGGTCATCGGCTCGGGTCCGATCGTCATCGGTCAGGCCGCCGAGTTTGACTACGCCGGTACGCAGGCGTGCCTTGCTCTGCGTGAGGAGGGCTATGAGGTCATCCTGTGCAACTCCAACCCCGCAACCATCATGACCGACACCATGATCGCCGACAAGATCTATATGGAGCCGCTGACACTCGAATACGCCGCGAAGATCATCCGCAAGGAACGCCCCGACGCGATCCTGCCCGGTATCGGCGGTCAGACAGGGCTGAATCTTGCGATGCAGCTCCAAAAGAAAGGCGTCCTCAAAGAGTGTCGCGTCGAGCTGCTCGGCACATCCTATGAAAGCATCGAACGTGCCGAGGACAGAGAGTTGTTCAAGGAGATGTGCAAGAGTATCGGCGAGCCGGTCATCCCGTCACAGATCACTTATGATATAGAAGAAGCAAAGAAAGCAGCCGAGGCTGTCGGCTATCCGGTCGTCCTCAGACCCGCTTTCACCCTCGGCGGCACCGGCGGCGGGTTTGCAAACAGCGAGGACGAGCTGGTCGAGATCGGCATGAACGCTTTTAAGCTCAGCCCCGTCCATCAGGTGTTGATCGAAAAGTCGGTCAAGGGCTATAAGGAGATCGAGTACGAGGTCATCCGCGACAGTAATGACACCGCGATCACTGTATGCAACATGGAGAACCTCGATCCGGTCGGCGTCCATACCGGCGACAGCATCGTTGTTTGTCCGTCCCAGACCCTGACGAACAAAGAATACCAGATGCTGCGTGACAGCGCATTGAAGCTCATTCGTGAGCTGAAGGTCGAGGGCGGGTGTAACGTGCAGTTTGCGTTATCGCCCGATTCGATGGACTACTACATCATCGAGGTCAATCCGAGGGTATCGCGGTCATCGGCTCTGGCGAGCAAGGCGTCGGGCTATCCGATCGCGAGAGTCAGCGCAAAGATCGCGGTCGGGCTGCGGCTTGACGAGATCCCGCTCGCCAACACCCTCGCGTCCTTTGAGCCTGCGCTCGACTATATCGTGACGAAGATGCCGCGGTTTCCGTTCGACAAGTTCAACAGCATCCCGCATACGCTCTCGACCCAGATGAAGGCGACCGGCGAGGTGATGAGCGTTGGCAGGACGGCGGAGGAAAGCCTCTTGAAAGCGATCCGCTCGCTCGAGATCGGCTTGTATCACCTGCACAGCGAGGTGTTCGACGATACCGATACCGCTCAGCTCGCCGACTATATCACCAAGGATACCGACGACAGGATCTTTGCGATCGCAGAGCTGTTGCGCAGGGATTATCCGATCGAAGCGATCCACGACTCGACCATGATCGACCGGTTCTTTCTCGGCAAGCTCCGCAACATCGTGAGGATGGAGGAAGCGCTCAGCCGTCATCCGATGGAGTCGGACACGCTGTACAGAGCAAAGCGCATGGGCTTCTCGGACAGGGAGATCGCGCGGCTGTGGAATACCCGCGAAGAAGATGTCTGCAAGCTGAGAAAAAGCGCGGGGATCACACCTGTCTGGAAGATGATCGACACCTGCGCGTCGGAGTTTCTGAGCTATGTGCCGTATTTTTATTCGACCTATGAACAGGAAAACGAGTCGATCCGTTCCGATCGGCGAAAGATCATCGTGCTGGGCGCAGGTCCCATCCGTATCGGCCAGGGCGTCGAGTTCGACTACTCTACCGTTCATGCGGTCCAGAC
>OMTA01000181.1 GCA_900313895.1 uncultured Eubacteriales bacterium
ATCAGCAGAACGCGCAGACCCGCGGAGGAGATGTACTCCAGCGCTTTGCAATCGATCTCGACGACGCGAAGCGCGTGCTCCGCTTTGACGCGCTCGTACAGCGCAAGCATCTTCGGCGCGGTCAGCGTATCGACCCTGCCCGTCAGGGACAGGTTCAGGGTATCGCCTGCCACAGACGCCTGCATATCAAAGCTATCGGATCTCAGATCGGCGGTCTCGACCGCAACGTCCGTATCCATCGCCGTGATCTTCCAGTAGGCGCATTTTTGCATATTCTGTTCGATCGCCTGCGCCTGCTCGGGCGTGACTTTGTCAAGGGATCTGAGCGCGGGCATATGCTCCGAGAGGATCATGCGCTCCGCCTTCAAGCCGTGCTTTGCCAGGAACAGCATCGCCTTTTTCATGTTCTCAGCCACATCGCCCATCGGGCTGACGTTCAGCGAATTGCTGCCGACGTTGACGTCCGACTTGTCCTCCGCCGTGGTTTTGCTCTTCATCATGATTTCCATAAAGCGATCTCCGGCGATCGGCTGCATCGTCAGGATGTACTGCATACCGGCTTCGGGATCCGCGGTCACCCAGCAGCCACCGTGTTCTTTGAGGATCATGCGGATATTATCGCACAGCGCGCCGACCTCGGAGTCGGTGAAATACATCAGCAGCCCTTCGGTCGTGATACATAAAGGGCCCTCCGCATCTTTGAGCGCCGCTTTCAGAGATTCGCCGTTGGTGGCGTCCACGCCGCAGAAATGTACAAGCGAACGCTTATCGTCATCGATCAGGGACAGGATCGCGGGCTCAGCCTCGGCGATCGCCGCCGGAAGATCCAAGCCGTAATACGCGATACCCTTTTGTGAAAAGACTTTGGCGCGCGGCGTGTAACCGCAGGGCAGATCCACGATCGTTTTGCAGCCTGTCTGTTCCGCGATCGCCGCAGAGATACGATAGCGCCCTTCCAGTAAAATGATGTTCGTCGTCATCTGTTCGGGAGAAGCCTTTACAGAAGCGCTGTTCTGTGTTTCCTCAAACGTCAGGTTCAGTTTTTCGGCGATCCGGGCGGCGTCCTCATCTCCTGTTGACGCAAGCTGAAAGACCGTCATTTTTGCCGTGTTGAAAACCGGGTTGACGCGTTCGAGTAGATTTTGATCCATGATTATCATCCTTTTCAAGTTAGTAGGCAACCGTAAGGATTTCGCGCCGAATTACCTCTCAGATTTGAATCATAACACGGTGAATAGGAAATGTCAACTTGTTTAAGACGATCCTTTATCAGTATATGGTGATCAAAAGTAAAAACGATTTAAGACCGCAAAACCGATTGACATTACCTGTCAAGCACTGCTATAATGAATACAAAGCCGTGAGATCCGGCATGGTTGAAGCGGCATTAATCAAAAAAGGAGACAGGACAATGGGAAATACATTTTATTTTGAATGGGAAGTCCGGCTGATGGAATGGATCCAGTCATGGCTCGGCTCCGTCGGCACCGCGATCGCGTCCGTGATCAGCGAGATGGGCGAACAGCTCGTGTGCGTCGCTGTACTGGGCTTTCTGTATTGGTGTTGGGAGAAAGAGTACGGCAAATATGTCGGCTTGAACGTGCTGGTGGGCATTACCTTTAACCCGCTGATCAAAAACATCTTCGTCAGGCGCAGACCGTATTTCGACCACAAGGGGATCAAATGCCTCTGGCCTGTGGACAGGGGCGCCGATATCTATGATATCTCTGCACAGGGATACTCTTTCCCCAGCGGTCATTCGACGAACGCCGTGACGCTGTATACTTCTCTCGGACTTTACAAAAAGAACAAGATCCTGATGATCATCGGCATGATCGTTCCGCTGCTGGTGGGTCTCTCACGCATTTGTGTCGGCGTACATTATCCGACGGACGTAATCTGCGGATGGGCGCTGGGTCTGATCGTTGTTTTTCTCATCCCTGCGCTGCAGCGCGCGATCAAAAACCGCTGGGTCTTCTACGGACTGCTGGTGCTGATCACTGTGCCCGGATGGTTCTATTGCAACAGTGCCGACTACTACACCGCTTTCGGTATGCTGATCGGCTTCATCATCGCAGTGGAATTCGAGAATAGATTCGTCAAGTTTGAGAATACACGCAACGTCCTGCGCTGCATCCTGCGCGTGGTACTGGGTATAGGCGTCTACTTCGGACTGAGTACCTTGTTAAAGCTCCCGTTCAGCAAGGAGTTTCTCAACTCCGCCACCATGGCGTCCTACGCAGTTCGCGCGGCGCGCTACTTAGTGATCGTTTTCGTCACCATCGGCGTTTATCCGATGCTGTTCAGGCTCGGCGACCGCGTTTTCAAGCGCAAGGGCTGATCCTCCGCTCGTCCGTTATCAATCAAATATTTTGCCATCATCAAAAAGATGAAACACGGCGCTCGATCCCGATCGTTGGGACTGAGCGCCGTTTGTATTTCGGTATAGTAGAAAAAACAGCGCGGTCTCCGATCGAAGAGACTGCGCTGTATGTGTCAGCTGATTAGTTCAATTCGGTGAGGTTTTTCGCACCGTCCTTTGCGGTAAACGAGATATCGTTCACGACGATATGATCGCCGCACTGTTGGGTATAATTCTTAACTTGAATCAGGTCGATCCTCTCCTTTTGATCGGCAGGCGCCTGCCGATGATTGTACATTTGCCGCCACTGACAGCCCGGTTCATCCTGTGTACCGTAGTTTATGAGCCGAAATATTCGTTCATTTTCGCGCTGAGGACATCAAGATCATAGAAGTTCTCATAGGGATTCTCGCCCTCTGAGATCAGATCGACGTCGATCGGACAGCCGAAGTCGACGCTCTCGCCGGAATCGCTGACGATCTTGCTGGAAGCGGAAGAGCAGGCGAACTCGATACCGGCGGTTGAGGTGAAGCGGATCGCGCACGCGCCGCCGCTGGTTTTCTGACCGAGGATCATCGAGCCGTGCTCGTGCATATACCACGGATAGGCGTTACCGCAGGAGAAGGCATAGCTGCTGGTCAGTACGCCGTAGTTATAATCGGTATAGGGGCTGACATCGTTCTCGTCGAATTTTCCGTCAAAGTTCATATCGAACTGAGCGGCAGTCGTCTTGGTACGTCCCGTCAGCCGGCTCGTAAATTTGACATAGCCCTGACCCTTCATCAACCATTCGATCGCCATCATCGCGCCGGAATCTCCGCCGCCGTTACAGCTCATGTCGATGATGATGTTCTTGATCTCGGGATTCTTCTTCGCGCGCTCGAGGCCCGAGAGAACGACACCCACGGTATCATACGTTGTGCCATTCGGGGTCTCAAAAGTCAGCGGGCGCTCGCCCTCGCCGGAGTAGAACTTCTTCCATCCGTTGTAGTCCACGATAAAGCTGTCGAAGTGGATCATGGCGGTATCGCCCTTCTCGATGTAGTAATCATCGCCGTAGGCGGCGTTACGCGCCGCGACGCGCACCGAGCTCTCCTTCGTCTTACCGGCGATGGAGTAGACATATTTCCCATAGTATTCCGTCGTGAGCAGAGAATTAATGACAGCTTCCATGAGCGCGGAGTCATTGGTCAGTATCGAAGGAATCGTCGTATGACCGCCGTCGAACAGCAGACCGTTGAGCAGATGGAACAGACCCGTGAAGTAGGACAGGCAGTCGCGGGACTGCAGATTTGCCTTGATCTCGGGATATTTTTCAGTCAGGATCTCGTCGATCTTCTTTGTTTTCAGATCCTCATGGATCCATTCCTGACCCGGCTGACCGTACCATGTGTCGAGGTTGAAGCAGAGCTCACGGTAGGTGAAGTCCGCGACGTCGGCGGGATGATCCGCTACGATCGCGTTGAGATAGTCGGGGTCGGAATTCATCACGGAGGTTGGCTGGAGCG
>OMTA01000157.1 GCA_900313895.1 uncultured Eubacteriales bacterium
CAGTAAAAAACAATTTATAATCCCCGCTCAGTTGCACGCTGCGCGCGCACGAGCGATGGGTATACGAAAGCGGACGCGCCGGGTGCGCGCGCTTTCTTGCGCCGTATGGAGAGTTGCATAAAAGTATGCAACTTTCGGCGAGCTTTCGGCAATAGTGAGAGGCGTATGATGATAGGAAAGGAATCGGGTGATGAATATGACATTTGCAGAAATGCCGGAAAAAGAGCAGATCACGGACGTAACGCTCGAAAACTTTGAGGATAATAAGGGGGACTTTGACGATGATCGCGGACAGTAAACTTATATCGGTCGTCGTGCCGTCGCCGAATCACTCGGGAAAGCGCGTCTATCCGCTGACGCGCGTTTCTGTTCACTGTGTGGTCGGTCAGTGCTACGCAAAAAGCCTCGGCGACCTGTTTGCCGACGCGGGGTTTGAGGCATCGTCTAACTACGGGATCGGCTTTGACGGAAAGATCGGGCAGTATCTGCCGGAAGCATACCGCTCGTGGTGTACGTCGAGCTATGACAACGACAACCGCGCGATCACCATCGAGGTCGCGAGCGACACCTTCCATCCGTATAAGGTTACCCAGGCGGCGTATGACGCGCTGATCAAGCTGCTCGTTGATATTTGTAAGCGCAACGGCAAGAAAAAGGTGATCTGGTTCAGTGACAAGAGCAAGTCGCTGAGCTATCAGCCGAAGTCGGACGAGCTTTTGATGACCGTTCACCGATGGTTCGCGAACAAGGCGTGTCCCGGGGATTACCTCTATGACCTGCACCCGCAGATCGCGACTCAGGTCAACAAGCAACTGGGAGGAACAACTGTGACCACCACAAGGAAAACAGAAACGGCAACGCTGACGTTCAACTACCTTGCGCTGTCCGGTTATACCAACGTGCCCGCGCAGGTGAAGATGCTGCAACGGCTGCTGCGGGATATTCAATACAAGGGCAAGGACGGCAAGGAGCTGACGATCAACAGCAAATTCGACGCGAATACCGATCATGCCGTTCGCGCGTTTCAGAAAAAGAACAAGCTGACGGTGGACGGGATCGTCGGGCCCGCGACATGGGCGCTGTTGACCGGCGGAAAGGTGAAATAAGGTGTATGGGAAGATGAAAACGTTTTCGGCGCGAGGAGGATGGCAGGCAGCATGGAGATACTGATCGCGATCCTCTCGGGCGGCGCGGCGGTCGCGATGATCGAGGGGATCAGGGAAGGGATCGCGAGACGGTATGAGCGCAGGGCAAGAAAAGAGGCGCAGGCGGAGAGAAACATCGAACAGCGTCTGACGAAAATGGAGGTACAGAATACCGCTCAGAGCGAGGCGCTCAAATATATCCTCTACGACAGGATCCGATATCTCGGTCAGGAATATATCAACGACGGTGAGATCGATTTTGATGATCGCAGGATCCTGAACGCGATGCACGAGGCGTATCACGACGGATTGCACGGGAACGGCGATCTTGACAATCTGATGCGCGACGTCAACGCACTGCCGCTCAAACGAAAAGATTGAAAGAACAAAGCCGACAGCTGATACGATTCGTACCGGCTGTCGGCTTTTGTGACCTTTCGGATCATTCATTTTGATAGACAGGATCAGGGGCGAAAACGCGCTTTGAGCATTTCGGCGAATTCCTCGATATAATAGCCGGAGTTGTCCTCCTTCCAGAACGCGCAATAGTTGCGGGTCAGGGGCTTTTCGCCGCGGTAAAGGGGTATGCGCCGGATGCCCGATCCGAAGTAGGACGAATCCGTCGCGCCCTCGATCGGCATAACGCCGCGGTGGGACACGACGAGGATGCGCGCCTTCTGGAGATTGTCGGCAAAGAGGAAATCGCCCCTGAAGCCGACGATATCGCGGTAGTAGGTCTGTTCGTTTTCTTCCTGACCTTTCGAGGCGACTAAGATGCAGGGGGTGTTTTTCAGATCCTCGATGTTGATGATATCGAGCTTTGAGAGGGGATTGTTGGTAGAGATCTCGATATAGCAATTGCTGCGGATCAGCTCAAAGTTGACGTACTCATCCGAGAAGGCGCGGCGTTGGTCGTTGAGAACCAGATCGACCTTGCCGAAGCGCAGTTCGTCATACAGCTCCTCGTGGCTGCCTTCGACGACGTGGACGTCGACCTCGGGATATTTCGCGATAAAATCGGCGAGCGCGGCGTGGAATTCGTCGCCGCCGTAGCACTTGAGATAGCCGATGTTCAGCCGCGCGTTGTCCTTGTTGGCGATGCGGACGGTCTCGCGACAGATGCGCTCCAGCTCCGAGGACAGGACGACCGTCTTGCGGTAAAAATGCTCGCCCGCGGGGGTGAGGGAGAACCTGCGGTTCTTGCGCTCAAAGAGCTTGACCCCGATCTCTTTTTCGAGCGACTGGATCTGCTGAGAGATTGCGGACTGGGAGATATAGCACGCCTGAGCCGCCTCGGTAAAGCTGCCTTTTTCGACTACCGTATGAAAATATTTGATCTGTTTGAGTAACATGGGATCACCTCGGTCGTGTCGGTATCTATGGGTTTATTATATCGAAAACGAAAAAGTTTGTAAATAGACCGATAAGTGATTCCGATAGGAAAACCGCTCTTCTTCCCAAAGAGCGGTTTTGCTTTTGTGATGTATCAAAGGTTGTTATAGTCGTCCTCGTCAACCGCCTCACACCACTCGGTGGAACCTTTGTCCGCCGGGACTTCGATCGCGAGGTGCTGGAAGGCGCTGTCCTTCGCGGCGCCGTGCCAGTGCTTGACGTTGGGCGGGATGTTGACGATATCGCCGGCCTTGAGCGCGCGGGCAGGCTTGCCCCACTCCTGATACCAGCCCTTGCCCGCCGTGACGAGAAGGATCTGACCGCCGTTTTTCTCGGCGTGGTGGATGTGCCAGTGGTTGCGGCAGCCCGGCTCGAAGGTGACGTTGCCGATAGCGACCTGATCGAGCGTGAGCATATTCAGGTAGCTTGTGCCGTCAAAATACTGTGCGTAGGCGGTGTTTTCGCCGCCGACAGGAAAGACGCTGTTTTCAAATAGGGTTTTCAGTTCCATGATTTATCCTTTCTGATTCATATTATCGTATGCTTTATTGATGGACGCGAGCGCGTTCAGGCTGCGCGGATAGCCGATATAGGGGAGACACTGGGAAACAACACTGATCAAGAATTGCTTGTCGTTGCCGATCCGCAGGTTTGCCGCCGCGTGAGCGGTGAGCTGGGGTTCGCATCCGCCCTGTGCCGCGATAAAGCAGAAGGTGATCATCTCGCGCTGTTTGTAGTCGAGCCCCATACGGGTGTAGTAGTCGCCGAAGCAGTTATCGGCGAGCCACAGGTTGATATGGCGGCTCTCCTCGGGGCCGGATCGCCAGAAATCCCGCATCCCGTCGCCGAAGATATCGACCTGTGTCTGGGTGCCGGCTTCGCGGCGGTTTTCGGTTGTTGTGGTCGCCTGACCGTCGAGCGGGAGCTTAACGCCCTTTTCCGTCAGGATCTCGTTGGTCGCCTTGAGGAACGGAAAGACCCTGCCGATACCGAGATAGGCGACAGCCTGATAGACGGTCTCCTTGATCTCGACGGGAGTCAGCCCGAAGTTCATCGCCGCGGGCACCATGACCTTGAATTCATCGATCCCCTGACAGCCCAGAAGCGTTGAGAGGATCGCGAGAAAACGGGTCTTGTCATCGAGCTGTGCGCCCGCCTGATTGATGACCTCGTCAAAGGCGAAATTGTCGAAGCGTTCGATGAATTCCGGATCGGTCGTCAGATAGGTCGAGGTCCCGTCGGGAAACATCTTTTGATGATAGTTCTTTGCAAATTCGGAAATTGCCATACTGAGCCTCCAATGGTTGATTCTGTCCCTATTATAACGCCGGCGGGGGATGGAATCAATCTGCTTTATCGGCGTTTGACATAAGTTTTACTTATCGTGGACAGAAAAAAGCCGTGTTGCGGGTGAACACGGCTTTGAGATCATATCGATATCGGATCTTTAATTCTTTTTGTTGTTTCCGGCGATGGTGATGATCAGGTCGAGAACCTTGAGATAGAGCCAGAGGACGGTGAAGGCAAGTCCGAACGAAGCTGCCCACTCGTATCTTTTGGGCATTTTGTTGTTGACGACACGATCGATGGTGTTGAAATCACAAAGCAGGAATAGCGCGGCGATGATGATGAAGATGATGCCCGAAGCGATCGAGAGGGGATAGTTGTTTCTCAGCTGAGCAA
>OMTA01000183.1 GCA_900313895.1 uncultured Eubacteriales bacterium
GTACATATAGGCGTTGCCGATGAAGCGCTTTTCGAGCGGATGGGTCGCGCGGATGAGGTAATCTCTGCCCTTGATATCCGGCAGCTTCTTGCAGATCCAGCCGATGAAGCGGCGAAGGAAATAGGGCACGACCTTCTGGTAGACTTTAAAGACGCGCGGGTCGTTGTAGCAGGTGTAGCCGCCGAAGAGCTCGTCGGCGCCTTCGCCCGAGAGGACGACCTTGACGTGCTCGGCAGCGAGCTTGGTTACAAAATACAGGGCGATGCAGGAGGGATCGGCGAGGGGCTGATCCATCTGGTACTGTACCTTGGGGACTGCCGCCCAGAATTCCTCGGAGGAGATGAGCTTTGCATGGTGCTCGACGCCGATTTTCTCGGAGAGCGCCTGCGCCCAGGTGATCTCGTTATATTTTTCGCCGAAGTCGAATCCGACGGTAAAGGTCTTTTGACCCTCGAAATAGGTCGAAACATAGGACGAATCGACGCCCGATGACAGGAAGCATCCGACCTCGACGTCCGCGATCTTGTGGGCGTTGATGGAATCCTCAAAGACCTTTTCGATCTTGTCGACCGCTTCTTCCTCGGTCATCTCGTTGTCGGGCTTGAATTTCGGCTCAAAGTAGCGCTGGGTCTCGACGACGCCGTCGCGGTACCAGAGGAAGTGACCCGGCAGCAGGCAATAGACGTCCTCAAAGAAGGTCATCGGCTGGGGGCAGTACTGGAACGACAGGTAAGCGTCGAGCGCCTTTTGGTTGAAGCGCTTCTCGAACTTCGGATGCTCGAGGATGCTCTTGATCTCGGAGGCGTAGCAGAAGTCGTCGCCGATCATGGTGTAGTGCAGGGGCTTGATGCCGAAGAAATCGCGCGCCATGAACAGCGCTTTGGTATCTTTGTTATAGATCGCAAAGGCGAACATTCCGCGCAGCTTCATGAGCATTTCCTCGTCCCACTCCTCAAAGCCGTGGACGAGAACCTCGCTGTCGGCGTTGGTCTTGAAGGTGTGGCCCTTCTCCTCCAGCTCCTTGCGCAGATCCTTGTAGTTGTATATCTCGCCGTTGAAGGTCAGGACAAGATTGCCGTCCTCATTGGTGATCGGCTGGTCGCCGCCCTCGAGGTCGATGATCGACAGTCTTCGAAAGCCCATCGCGATGTAATCGTCCATGTAGTTGCCTTCCGAATCCGGGCCGCGGTGGGTGATGACCTCAGTCATTTTTTGCAGGATATTTTCTCGATCTTCGAGTTGGCCGGTAAAGCCGCAAATACCGCACATATCGCAAAACTCCTTTCAGGTTTGCTGTCATGCAGAACACAGGGGGATCGGTGAATCGGTCTCAAAAACAGACCTTCTGACCCTATGTTAGCATTATTGGTAATATAATACCATATATTGCCGCAAACTTCAAGCCTTTTCTTTTGGAGGGCGGTTTTGCGGGGATCGTCAAAAAGATAACGATCATTGATATAGACAAACGCGACGCGGATTGCTATAATAGGTTTATCAAACAAAAAGGAGCGAATCACCATGCTGCATTCTTTTACGCGTAATCACAATGATCTATCTACCGACGCCGGCTTTCAGTTCGAGTTTTACTGCGACTGCTGCAACAACGGCGTGAAAAGCACCTTTATCCCTTCCACCACCTATGGAAAGAAGAAAAAGACCGAACGCTTCGGCGGGATCGCATCGGGTCTGGGCTCGCTGTTCGGCGGTGCCGCGAGCGATCTGGGCTGGGCTTTGGAGCGCGGCAGCAACATAGCCGGTAATCGCTTTGAGGGTGAGTCGCCGCAGTGGCGTAAGGAGCACGAGGCGGCGTTCGACGCAGCGCAGGAGGAAGTCAAATCGCAATTCAGACGCTGTCCCGCCTGCAACAAGTGGGTCTGTGTCGACTGCTGGAACGAGGACGAGGGTCTTTGTACCGAATGTGCGCCGCGCGAGGCGAGCTATGTCGCAAAGGCGCGCAACGAAGCGATGCGCCGCAACATTGACGAGGCGGCGGAACAGGCGACGGTATGGCAGGGCAAGATCGAGACCCGCACCACCGTATGTCCCAACTGCGGCAAGCCCGCCGGGACGGGCAAATTCTGTAACTACTGCGGCACGCCGCTGGGCACCAACCGCTGTCCCAACTGCGGCGCGCAGGTCGCGCAGGGTCTGGCGTTCTGCGGCGAATGCGGTACAAAGATGCAGTCGTCCAACGTCTGCTCGCAGTGCGGCTTTGAAAATGCTCCGGGCATGAAATTCTGTGGCAGTTGCGGTAACAAGCTCTGATGAAATATTCAGCAGAAGCCTTCGGATGCGGGGCTGAGCTTTCTGTCGAAAAGGAAGGGCTTCGGATCGGCGGCAGATTTCTGGATTTCGCTGATTTTCTGAAGATCCGCCCTATCAACCATCGGGTTTATGTCGATCTGCTCGGCGGAGAGACTGTCGAGATCTCGATGCTGGGATTCTCTTACGACGGTTTTCTCGAGGAGCTGTGCGACTGTTATTCAAAACGCGGCATGGAAGCGCTGTTTGTTGAAGAGCAGCCCGTTATGCGGTGTGAGGGTGAGTACCGGATGGCAGATGAACAGGGCAGAGGGATCATCGTCCTGCTGTCAGACGCTGTTTGCATCCTGCCGATGACGAGCCGTGCGGTGCGGATCCCGTTGTGCTTTACAAGGGAGATCCGGCTCGACGGCTACCTTTTACAGATCACGATGCTCTCCGGCGCGGCGTATACCGTCGGACGGATGGGCTATGACACCATGCCCTTTGCCGAGCGGGCGCAGAAAGCCGCCGATCTGACAAAAAAGAAACGTGCGGCGGCGCTCTCGAAGCTGAAACCTGTCCCGCCGTTTACACGCTGCGGTCTTTTCCGGACAGAGCAGCCGGAGTTATACTGGACGGCAGCGTTCGGTAAGGGCTGCTGTGCGGTCGAGCTGTATACGGACGATGACGCCGCGACCTACTTGTATCGGTTCGACGAGCCGGAGGAAGAGTTCCTCAGAAACGTCGACGAGGCGATGGAGGCGATGGGCGTCCACCGGGAGATCATCTATCTGACGGATGAACAGTTAGGCGAAAAGCCGCTGTACCGTATGTCGGTCATGAGAAGCGAGGCGGTGCGGTACCTGAGGAGCAAGTCGTGCGGAAGGTTGATCCACAATGCGACGCACGAACAGCGTTTAAAAGAGTTTTTAGGATCCTGACAAATTCCATATAACATAGAACAAACAAAAGCCGCCTGTGAGGGCGGCTTTTGTTTTGATGAAATTGATTATGTATTCAAAATATAGTTTTGTTATCAAATTCTTATGCGAACGATCTTTCCGTGTAATCGACAGAATACAGGAGGGCATCGCTCTCTTTTGTTACCATTGTGATCTGCAGGCGCGGCAGCATCTCGTGTACCGTCAGGACAAAGCCGTTGGGACGGTTGTCCGGCATACCGGTCACCAGATGGCGCGCGTTGATCTTGCGGGCGAAGCCGGCGGCAAATTTCGGTGCGTTTTTGTCAAAAGCAATCGTCATATCTGCGCCGAGCTCTTTGGCGGTGCGGTAGAGGTATTCGATCTCATCCGACAGCCGCGAGATATCGTTCATCGGCGTATGCACGCACAGCACATGAAGGTCGCAGTCAAGCGCGCTCGCTTGCTCAAAACCTACTTCTATCAATCTGTCGCAGTCATACTGACCGGTGACGCACACCAGCACGGACGGCTTCTTATCGGCGCGCATCATCTCACCTCCTACAATATAAATTAAGGTAATGGACACGGTAGCCAGCCGTGTCTGTTTTCCTTTTCAATGCCTAAGCTGTAGAATGAGAAGGAA
>OMTA01000212.1 GCA_900313895.1 uncultured Eubacteriales bacterium
GTATAGAGCTGATAGTCGACCATGTAAAGCTGCTCGACGGTCAGCGGATGCTCTTCCTTCATGGAGCGGGCATTCTTGACGTCGGGAGATTCGCCGTCGTCGTTCTGATGCTTTTCGATATACATCTGGGCGATCTTTTCGGGCGTTCTGCCGCGGAAGATCTCGCTGGCGTTGAGTCCCGGAAGTCCGCTTTCGGTGATCAGTTGGATAGAACCGAGCGAGTCGCCGCCCAGCTCATAGAAATCGTCGTGGATACCAACCTGATCGAGCTTGAGGACAGTTTCCATCGCATGGCAGAGTTTTTCCTCGGTCTCGTTGGTCGGAGCGACGTAGTCGGTTTTGAAATCCTTGGTATCGGGCTTGGGGAGCGCCTTGCGATCCATCTTGCCGTTAGGCTTCAAGGGTACCTTGTCGATCTTGATATAGAAGGCGGGGATCATATAGTACGGCAGACGCTTCGCAAGCTCGGCGCGCATATGCTCGCCGTCGACCTCGACGTCGTCGGTATAGTAGGCGCAGAGGAAGCTCTTGCCGTTTTCTTCAAAGCCGCGTGCCGCTGCCCAGCTGATGCCCAGCACCTGCTTGACAGCCGCCTCGATCTCGGCGGGCTCGATACGGTTACCGTTGATCTTGATCATATCGCCGGAACGGCCGAGCAGGACATAGTTGCCGTCGGGGTTCTGACGCGCCAGGTCGCCGGTATGATAAACGCCGTTTTTGAAGGCTTTTTCGGTTTCTTCGGGAAGGTTGATATAGCCGCGGACGTAGGGGTTGTCGATGCAAAGCTCGCCCATCTCGCCCTCGGCGACCTCTTCCTCGCTGTCCTCGGCGCGCAGATAGACGTTGACGTCGATCTCGGGCTTACCGATGGGGCAGGTCTCGTATGCCTGATCAATCTTGAAAACGCCGATCGCGAAGCCGCTTTCGGAAGCCGCGTAGATATTGATCAGGTCGAGGTTCTTGTTATAGAGGTTGTTCGCCGGCTCGCTGCCGACAAAGAGCATCCTCAGGAACGGACCTGTCGTATTGCCGAGCATACGGACATAGGACGGGGTGAGGAAGGTGATAGTGATGCGCTTTTCAAGGAAGAAGCCTTTCAGCGCCATCGGGTTTTTGATGGTAGCGTAGCTGACGACAAACATTCTGCCGCAGAAGATGCTGAGTACCTCGAGGATAACGATGACGGAGGCGACGAAGTTCATCGGCGCGAGCAGCGCGAGTCTGTCCTTGCTGTTGAAAGGATTCTCGCCGTCCAGACGGATGGACTCGATCGCGCGGCTCAGGTTGCCGTACTCGTGCAGAACGCCCTTGGGGTTGCCTGTCGTACCGGAGGTATAGATCGCGTAGGCGGCGTCGTGGGGATCGGCTTTCTCATAACCGGGAAGCGCGTCGACTTCCATGATCTCGTCCCAAGCAGCGGCGTTCAGCTCGAGCTTGCAGCCGCAGTCCTCGCGGATATATTTGATACGATCGGGAGCGTAGGTATCTTCGACCAGCGCCCATGCCGCGCCCGCCTTCCAAACGCCGATCATCGCGATGACAGGCATGACGCCGCGGGGCAGGTTGATCAGGACAAAATCCTCTTTACCGATGCCCTTATCTTTGAGATAGCGGTAGATACGTCCGCTCATATCGTCGAGCTGCGCATAGGTGACGCCCTTGGAATGGGCGTCGTCATAGAGAATCGGCGCGCCGGGTTTTTCTTCGGTATATTGCGCTAAGAGTTCAAGGATATTGGTCATGCTATACCTCTCATTCGATGGTCAGGATATCGGAAAAACCGGTTACTTCAAAGATCTCCATAACGGTCTCGTTGACGTTCACGATCTTCATGGAGCCCTGCTTGTTCATCTGCTTCTGCAGAGAGAGCAGCAGTCTCAGGCCGGCGGACGAGATATAGTCAAGTCCCTTGAAATCGAGGGTCAGGTCGGTCACCTTGTCAAGATCCGCCTTCAGGATCATATCCGCCTCGGTAACGGTAACGGTATCGATCCTGCCGTTCACCTGGGCGTAGAGTTTGGATCCGTCAAGTTTTTTGTTGATGGTCATGATGGGTTCTCTCCTTTACATATGTGATTTGATATGATTGTGCTTTTGAAAAAGCATTTCCTGACCGACGCTCTGATCAAGCGTCGCTTATCCCTTTTATACTACCATAAAACGATTGGCTTTTCAATGGATTTTTGGCAATCTTTACGAAAAAAAGAGGGAAAACACACAGGCTTTCCCTCTTTCTGTATGGATCTGATCGATCATTTCTTGTCTTTTTCCTCTTTGGGCGCTTTATGATGGCGCTTTTCTTTGAGCCCCTCATACTTGACGCGCGACTTCTCCATATCCTTGTCATACATCGGGATCAGCACGCAGAAAATGACGATGCCGATCACGAGCGGGATAACAAGGCTGGTGCCGATATCGAATTGGAAGCCCGTGCGCGTGATGAACGTAGTATAAAGATACTCGAGAAGGATCCATAACCCGAGCATAACAACGATGCCGATAACGGCGGTGATGATCCTTTTCTTCAACATAGCGAAGCCCTCCTTTGATGTGCTTACTGATAACAGGTTTTTCGGCGAGATCAAGAAGGATCACGCCTGAGCGCTCTCTCTGAGCTTTTTGCGCTTGATGACCTTCAGGCGGCTGAACTCTTCCCTGTCCTTTTCATCCAGCGCGTCGGTGATGAATTTCACGGTCTCCTCAAAGCGCGGGATCATGATATTTTTCAGTGCGTTCGCGCGCTTTTGGGTCTTTTTGATCGCGTCGGCAAGACGGTAGACGCTGTTCTCGATCTCGGCAAGCTCGACGGTCAGCTCCTTTACCCTTGAAAAGAGGATGACCGCTTTGTCGATCGCCGCGTTGGTCGAGCGCGCACCGTAGTGCATATAGTCGTGCTTTTCGCCTTCATCCATGGTCAGGATCGGGATCTCGACGCCCATGACGCTGCGGGAATCGAGCCTGAGACCGTTTTCAACGGGGATCGCGTTGGAGATCTCCTCACAAAAGCCGTTGGTGATATTGGCGGTTTGCAGGGCGATATACGCGTCTGCGTAAGCGCCGTCGATCTCAGCCTGGATGGCGTTGGCGTGGTCGATCAGGGTCATCATCTCGCGGATGAGGATATTGCGCTTTCTGTCGAGCAGCTCGTAGCCGTTTTTGGCGAGCGCCAACGACTTTTTCGTGTTCATCAGATTACCTTTGGTA
>OMTA01000051.1 GCA_900313895.1 uncultured Eubacteriales bacterium
ACCGAAGCGCGCGAGGAAGAGCCGAATGAAAAAGCGGTTGACAAACCAACCGAAAAGGCTGAAGTTACGCCGAAGAGCAATAACTCGAGCGAGAATTTCAGAGAGGCGATGGATGAGTATGAGGAGCTGATGAACGAGTACATCGATTTTATGAAGAAATATAACAACAGCGATGAAAAGATCGGTATGCTGAATGACTATAACAAAATGTTAAAGCAGTATACAACTGCTATAAAAAAGCTCGGCGAGATCGACGAGGATAGTCTTTCGACTGAGGATCTGGAGTATTATATCGAGGTCACTGAAAGAGTCAATAAGCGACTGTCGGAGATTGGAAGCTAAATATTATGCGCCTGCCCTACGGCAGGCGCTGTTTTTATATTTTCCGCAACATTATAAAAATTATTATTTACTTTCAAATTCTTGTATGATATAATCAAAACATCTTAATAAAGAGGAGGACTTTTTATGAAATACTTATCGAAAGCGCTTGCGCTGATCCTGGCGATCGCGATGGTCGCGACCTTTATGGTCGCTTGCGGCGGAAAAAAGGATGATGCGAAATCTGACGGCGGTTCCACGGCGCCTGCCGATATCCTCGAAGGCTCATGGAAGCAGACCGACGCGGTCAACGGCGACTGGACGTGGACCTTTGACGGCGCGGGAAAATGTAAGCTCGTCGGCGATACCACCGGCTTTGAGAGTGATGGCACCTACAAGCTCGATGAGAGCGCTAAGACCCTGACCGTCGAGATGGAGAAATGGGACGCCGGAAAGGTCTACAACTACACGCTCAACGGCGACAAGCTGGATTTCGAAGAAAAGTATTCTTCCTATCACCTTGTAAAACAGTAATCTGTATCTGAGGAGGTTTTTTCCATGGGTTTATTTGATAAAAAATATTGCAGTATCTGCGGCGATAAGATCGGCTTGCTCGGTAATCGCAAATTAGAGGACGGCAATCTGTGTAAAAAGTGCGCGGCTAAGCTCTCTCCGTTTTTCTCGGATCGCCGACGCAGCACCGTCGAGGATATCAAAAAGCAGCTTCAGTATCGTGAAGAGAACAAGGACGCTGTCGCAAGGTTCCATACGACGCGGTCGTTCGGCGAGAGCACCAAGATCCTCATCGACGAGGACGCGAAAAAGTTCGTTGTGACCCGTGCGCGTGATCTTGTTGAAGCGAATCCCGACGTCCTCGATTATTCGATGGTCACCGGCGTCGATATCGATATCGACGAGGATTCTCACGAGGAAGAGCGCAGGGATGCACAGGGCAATTCTGTCAGCTATAATCCGCCCAGATATCAGTATTACTACGATTTCAATATCGTGATCCGCGTCAATCATCCGTATTTTGACACGATCAAGGTTCAGCTCAATTCCAACTCCGTTTATACCACCGATGACGCTGTACCCGCGATGCAGAAGCCTAATCCCGAGTACAACGCGGAGTATCGTCAGTACAAGGAGATGTGCGAGGAGATCAAGGCGACGCTGCTCGGCGCGCGTCAGCAGGTTCGTGATGAAGCCACCGCGGCTGCAGCGCCTCCTACCGTTGCGCGATGTCCCTATTGCGGCGCGAACAGCACGCCCGACGCAAGCGGTTGCTGTGCGTACTGCGGAAGCCCGCTGAACGGTTAATAGCGAAAAACGTATCCCCTCAGTCGGTCGGCTGAGGGGAATTTTTCAGGGCTGTACTTTTGTTGAACGGTAGATCTCGATATGAATCTGATGCTTTAGGCGCAGGGGTTCGGGGCGTCGTTCGAGAAGCGCGCGGTAGGCGGTCTCGAATTCCGCGACCTTTTCTGCGGACAGACTTGCGCCGACGCCGCGGCAGCTCTTGACGCGTCCGAGCCATGCCTCGCGCGTGAAGGTAAGGGTCGCGTCGTAGGAATGGATGGTTTCGATGTCAAAGCGAGCTTCCGCCCACGCGGGATAGGTGTAGCGGTATTTGTTAAAGCCGCATCCGCTCCAGGCGGGATTGTATCGGTTGACCAGCGTTTCCATTTCGGCGATCACGGGGTCTTCGAGCGGCTTCCAGTCCATGATGATCTTGCAGAACAGTCCGCGGGGCTTTAGTACGCGGCAGATCTCGTCGGCAGCTTTTTCCGCGTCGAAATAGGGGAAGCATTGAACCGCGGTGACCGCGTCGAAGGTGTTGTCGGGAAAGCCGGTATCCTCGGCGGGACATACGCGGAAGGTGATGTTATCGATCCCGCGCGATTTTGCTGTCTGCTTTGCGAGAGCGATCTGGTTTTCGGAGATATCCGCTGCGACAAAGTCCGCTCCGCCGGGCGCCATGTTCAGCGGCAGGATCGCTGTTCCGCTGCCGAGATCGAGGATGTACTGACCTTTCGTTCCGACGCCGAACCGTCGGAGCTTTTCGTACATACTCGCGGGATAGATGTCGCGATAGCGGGCGTAGTCTGCGGATGTCTTGCCGAAATCAAAGTCGGCGCCGTTGTCGATATGATCGAGCTTCATGGTTCACCTCCGGTGTGATTGAGTCAATCATACCGCATAAACAGGGCTTTTTCAAGCCAATCGAAAAAATTAAAGTACAATATTTAAAATTTTACTTGCAATCCGTCACAAGATGTGGTATGATAACTCTTGCAGTATCCGGGTGTGGCGCAGTTTGGTAGCGCGCTTGAATGGGGTTCAAGAGGCCGCTGGTTCGACTCCAGTCACTCGGACCACGGAGGGAAGTTTTCGAACTTCCCTCTTTTTTATGCCAACTTTACTCAAAATGGCTTAAACAGTGACTTTACGCGGATTTTCAAAGTCATTTTAGGGTCGTTTGGGAAAAGGAAAAGTAAGGAAACTCACACTCAAAATCCGATTTTTTGACCGATTTTGCAAGCCTGATTTTTGAAAAAACGCTGAAAACCGGAAAAATCGGACTTCCTGTTTTTTGCCTTTTGGGGGTTTGCCCCACGGATTTCAACCGAAATCGCACAATTTACAAAGCTTTCTGCCTCGGGTTATAATAACATAGAGGCGAAAAAACCGAATATTCAACTGACGAAGCGTTCACTTCATTTGAGAAGTGGGCGCTTTTTTCATTTCCGAAATATATCGGAATCTCGTAATCAATTTAAGCTTAAGGAGGAATTTATTATGACAAGAACAAGTGATTTTTCGCTCCCGAAGTTCGAGGACATCTTCTCGACGCAGGAGGAGCGTGACGAAGCAAAGCTCGACAAAATCAGGGATATCCCGCTGTCGGAGATCGATCCGTTCCCCGACCACCCGTTTCATGTACGTGACGATGAGGATATGATGCAGCTGGTCGAGAGCATCAAGGAACACGGCGTGATGACGCCCGCTGTTCTCCGATTGAAGGAGGGCGGTCGCTATGAGCTGGTGGCAGGTCACCGCCGCAAGCGTGCCTGTGAGCTGGCGGGGCTGGATACTCTGCGCTCCGAGGTCAAGGATCTGACCTGCGACGAAGCGGTCGTCTATATGGTGGAAAGCAACTTCCAGCGTACCACCATCCTGCCGAGTGAGAAAGCGTTTGCTTATCGGATGAGGTTGGAGGCTCTTAACAGACAAGGTCATCGCTCAGATTTAACTTCGTCCCCAGTGGGGACGAAGTTGCGAACAGATGAAAAGTTGTCAAACGAGAGCGGAGATAGTCGCAATCAAATCCACCGTTATATTCGCCTGACATACCTCATCCCCGAATTGTTGAAGCTGGTAGATGAGGGCAGGATGAAGATGCGCCCGGCTGTGGAGCTCTCCTACCTCAACCCGTATTATCAGCAATTCGTTCTGGATGAGATCGAACTCAACGAGTGTACGCCGTCTCATGCTCAGACCATCCGTATGCGAAAGCTCGCGGATGAGCACGCCTTGGATGCGGATATCATCTCCGACATCATGTCGGAAGAAAAGCCGAACCAGAAAACGGAGCGGCTGGCATTTAATGCCGCGAGGGTAAGAAAGCTCCTGCCGGATGACTTACCGAAAGAAAAAACCGAGGATTTCATCTGCGAGGCGATCACCTTCTACCGCAAGTATTACCGTGAGCGTTCTGCCCGCAGTTCCGATCGGGATGCGCGCTGAAAATCTGCGATTATGATTTTTGCAACGTTGTTATTCTCTCGGAAAGTCACTACAATGAGCTTATCACAAAACGAAGGGAGAATAAATGATGGGAATTACTTATACGCGACAGGGCGATTACAATCTGCCCAACCTGTCCTTGCCCGAACAGCCAGAGGCCGAGCTCGGCGTTTATGCACGGATGCGTCGGAGATTCCTCCGTGATCATCACAAAATCCTGTACTACAATCTCCTGACGCACTGTGCGCTGACTCAGCACCTTTACGATATCGAACAGGCTGCCATGGATATGGAGGAACGACTCATCCGTCAGATGGCGGATCGTCAGGGCGTAACCGAAGCGCTGAAAGCGCAGAATCAAATGATGTGGGTTCAGAAGATGAACAGCATCCGCAACGCGGCGCGGGAGATCGTTCTGTACGATATCATCTACGCCGTATAACACAGCAGGAGCAGACACACGCCTGCTCCTGCTAAAACATCATTTTCTTTTCGGATAGTAACAAATCAAGAAGTCATTAAGTCGACACACCCGTCGAGGAGGTCAACATGAATATACTCGCAGAACTGTTTTACGGCAACATCCGTCCGTGCGACAATCCGCAAAGTGCCGAAACCCGGCAAAAACAGAAAGCTTTGTTCACCGCCATCGAAAAACTAAAAGCCTCTATGCCGGATGAGCAGTTAAAGGAGAAGATCGACGAAACATTCAATCTCCAGACAGAACTCATCTCCCTCTCCGACCGGGATTCTTTTATTGATGGGTTTAGGTTGGGTATCTGCATCGGTGTAGAAGTGCTAATCCAATAGAATAATAACCTCATCACAAATTAAGATAGTAATAATCTTAAAGCATTAAATAGAATCAATCAGTTGTTCTGCAACCTTTTCTTCGATTAAAAAGACATTCCCATGAGCTCTAGTTAATGCAACATACAGTTTATTCTTAGTTGAAGCAGATAGCTCGTTCAATCTTCCAAATCTATATTTTTGCATAGTAGTTGGATTCAGAAGAACACATATGTCGGAATAATTATCTTCGCCTTTTGTCTCTCCCCAATTCTTATGAGACAAACCAAATTTTGCACCATTTTTATAATGCAGCTTTATAATACTGCTATCATAAAGAATTCTTTTTATTTCTTCAACGTCTTCAATAAAATAAATCTGTGTATTATCATCAGGAGACCGATTAGACGAAATACGTATTCCAAGATTACTACTGACATATTCACATATAGATTTGCTACATCTCCAACTGTCTGATAAACGCGTTTCGTCTATTATGAATCCATTCCCAGCAAAATAAGATTCATAACGAGTTTTATCTTGAAATAGGTTTCGATTGACACTTCCATCTCTGCTTGTATCAAATGTATGCTGAAAAAAATCACCAACAAAAAGCATATCCATTGCTGTTGGCATAAGCAGTTTTAAAAAATTGAAATCCCTTCCGGAAATGTCTTGAACTTCGTCGATAATGAAATAGTCAAAGTATTTTTTGAGCCTGTTTTTTACATCTTCCGTTTTTTGTTGCACTTCAATCAGATATGCCAAACGATTACTATATAAGAATCTCTCATGATTCATATAGAATTCAGGAACTCTATAATTGTGGTAATGATTTGGATCTCGATCAAACACAATTCCCTTAGCATTAACAATATCTGACAAAAAAGGCTTGAAACAGAAACTATACAAAAAATGGAAATACGTCATCAAAACAGTGTTTTTAGGCCATTCATCATGAAATCTCACGCTTATTTTCCTTCTCAGGTTACGATAATTCGCGTTCGTATATGTCACAATCAAAGTTCGTTTATCTTCGGAAAGAGAATTCACAATGTAGGTAGTTTTCCCAGATCCAGCGACCGCCATAATTAACCTCTTATCCATTCAATAGCCTCTTTAATATAATCTGGTACATTGATAGGTTCTTCACTTGTGAGTATTCTATAAGACGCTTCCGTTTTATTGCTCAGCATATAATCTTTAGCATCGTTGCCAAATAAACGATCACAAAGTTCTTGATTCTCGTTGTATAAAACAATTTCATAGGTATGATGATCATTATTCCTTGTATAGAAAACTTTTATCTGATTGTTACCCAGATAATCCCGGTATTTTTCGATACAGTTTTTTTGGTAGTCTTTATCGTTATCAGTAATAACTGCAACTCTATTTCCCAATAAAACAGAAATCTCTAGGAATCGCTTAAAACTGAGCCCTCGTATATCCATGATATGAATATTGTCGTCTTCCGGACTGTGCCCGGCAAGAGAAGCATAGAATTTTTCGAACAGAATGTATTCAGATGGACCTTCAAGAAGGATCGCTTTGTCTGATAATGAAAACTCTATGATATTAGCAGGAGGCGCTTTCATAAAATACTTTGCAGTATCATGTGTGACATTATTCAGAGAAATGGGATTATTAGTGTTTTGGTGATGCATAATCATCAAATTTTGTAATTCTAATCGTGTACTAATCAAACTACTATGTGTCGTAATGAACAATTGACCATTTTGATTTGCGGCAACACGATTAACTAGCTTTCTAAGGTTAACTTGACTTAAGTGGTTCTCCGGTTCTTCAATCAAAATCACATCAACATTATCTCCGGCATGTTCTAAAGCAAAATCCGTCTTAATAAACACCTGTTTTCCTGTTCCTTTATTATCAATTGCTATATCATTTTCATATATCATGATATCTTTTTCAAAGCTATTATCGGATACAGGCTTTAGACCAAAAGCGTAATTACTCTCAGGAGGCACTCTGTTGTTTAATGAAGAAAGAGCTTCCGTACAATAACTCAATCGCATTTGACGATACTTGCTTTTATGGGTGGCTTTTTCACTGGCAGAGTTTTCAGTATACTGAATATACATACGCTTCACAAAGTCGTTTGTTGTATATTCGGTGCTCATGTTTGTGCTATCAATCAATACTGTTTTGAGCTTTTTCTTGTATCCGGAATACCCTTCATCGGCAAAAGTGGAAAATCTTACTGAATAGTACTCATACGGAAAGTAATCAGGATTATCATATAACGCAGATATTATCTCTCTTTGATAATCAGAGTTAGCTTCGCATACTAATCTAATTCCGTCACATATCCTCTGCTCGGAATTGTTATTACCATTCATAGTAAAATCAAAATCACCCTGTAAGTATAATTCAATCAATATTTTTGGAAGATTATCAAAATTTCGATTTCCATGATTATACTCATTAACAGCATCAATATTCATTAATCTATCTAGGCCAAGGGACTCAAATCTTTTTATGCTCCCACTGGCAACAAGATCAACAGCCTCCAGAATTGAACTTTTCCCAGCCTCATTGTCACCAACAACAATATTGATTCCTTGGTTAGGTAAAAAACAATAATTCCGAAATCTCCGATAATTAATGAGTTTGATTTTACTGATAGTAACAGCCATAATTACCCCTCCTCGTAATCCTCAAATGAAAAGTCATTCAGCTCTTTGAAGTCAAGGAACTCGGCGAGAGTCATGTTCAGCGCGCTGGCGATCTTATGGAGGTTGACCACGCCGGGATTGCCGGTTCTGCCGTTGACGATGTTATCGATGGACGACTGGCGCACGTTGCTCATCTTGGCGAGCTGGTTGATTGAGATCCCGCGCTTTTTGCACAGGCTGCGGATGCGATTCGCGTATATTTCACCATATGTCATATCAAATACTCCCATACTATCATTGTTACCCGAATTTGGTTAATTCAATGATAATATGGGATTTTGCGTTATTACCTAAATATAGGTTGACAGGTAAAATATTCTCAGCTACACTTTACCTTAATATAGGTAATACGAGGTGTAGCAAATGGCAGCGTGTACATTCTTCGGGCATCGGGATTGTCCGAGCAGTATCAAAGAGAAGTTGCATGAGGAGATAGAGCGGCTGATTTGTCATCATGGTGTCGATACCTTTTACATCGGCACGCAGGGCAGCTTTGACCGCATGGCGTATGCGGCTCTGGTGGATCTTCGCAAACAGTATCAGCATATGAAAATCTATCGCGTCCTCGCCTATATGCCGAAGCTGAGCGACATCGCACAGGACCGCAGCGTGCTAGATGACACGATCCTCCCGGAGGGTATCGAAAAGGTACATCCGCGCTATGCCATCCCTCATCGCAATAACTGGATGATCGACCACAGCGACTATGTAATCGCCTATGTCACGCACACCTTCGGCGGCGCGTATCAGTCGGTTGAGAGGGCAAAGAAGAAAGGTATTGAAATCATAGGGATTTAATCAGTGGAGGATGAGCTTTGCGCAATCTTCGTGAAAATCAGCTGGGACAGATCTTCAATGGTTTTCTGAATTTGAGCTGAAGAATATTTTTCCAACATTTCAGACGAAGAATGTGATAGTGGATTTGAATTCCTAATTGAATGGGCTTTTTCGATAATGGAGTCAGAATCGGTTATGCCTGAATACATTTTTTTGATTGATCCTTCTTTATAGAATCCCTTATAGTTCGGTTTCTTTAAGCTGGGATCCGTGCCATTTTTATAATCAATATCAGCGGTTACTCTGTCAAAATAGTTTTTAAAATAGGCATATGCCGCCATATAATTGCGTTTTTGCTTTTCGCAAAGATACATAAAGTATAGGAAGTATGCTTTCCAATCTGTAGAGATATAATTACTAAGATTGATATATT
>OMTA01000187.1 GCA_900313895.1 uncultured Eubacteriales bacterium
TCCTCCGAAATAAACCATTATTCATTCCATTTATATGGTGGATCGCCGGCAGATATGACGCCAGAAAAGGGTTTGACAGAAGGCCTCGGATATACTATAATATATCCTGTATAGCTGTGTATTATCTGCGCGTTGATCAAACACGTTTTGAAAAGGATAAGGGAATATGAAAAGAGTCAATTATCGAAAAATCATGTTGATGATAGCGGACGCCGTTATCATCGCGCTGTCCTCGCTGGTCAGCAACGCGATCCTCTCGCTGATCGCCATCATCATCAAAGGCGATACATTTGATATCGCGATCCAGCCTATCCGAATCGCGGCAGTTATCGGCATGAACGTCTTGTTCTGCTTCTTCATGCTGTTTATTCTGGGCAGCTACAATATCGTCTGGCGCACATTGAACAAACGGGACTATCTCCTCGCCGGCGCGGCGGTCGCGATGGGACTTTCCCTGAGCGCGCTGTTTTCCCTTTTCTCCGATCATGAAGAGACCTTGTACTACTTCTTCTTCAATTTGATACTCTGCGTCGCTGCCGTTTTGGGCTTTCGCGTATTGTTCAAGCGAACCTTCATCGATCTGGTCAACGTCGGCTTGGACGAAAACCGCGAGCGTACCTTGATCGTCGGCGCCGGTATGGCGGCTCAGATGATCCTCAAAGAGATCGGGAACGCCTCCTTAGATCCCGAGAATCCATCCCGATCCATTCTCCCGATCTGTCTTGTCGATGACGATATTTCCAAGCTCCACACCAAGCTCATGGGGATCGATGTCGTCGGCACCACAAAAGACATTCCTTATATCTGCAAGCAGTATCGCATCCAACTGATCCTTTTTGCGATCCCCTCCTGCGATGAAACCGAGCGCAAGCGTATCATGGAGCTGTGCTCCCGATCCGGCTGCCGGATCAAAACCATCCCCTATCTGAGCCAGTTATTCCTTGACGATGAGTCACCCGAGATCCTCAGCCAGGTCAAGGATATCAAGCTAGAAGACCTCCTCGGTCGCGAGCCGATCCGTTTTGACAAGACCAAGATCCGCGAGTTCATCGGCGGCAAGGTCTGTATGGTCACCGGCGGCGGCGGATCCATCGGATCCGAGCTGGTGCGCCAGATCGCAAAGTACGATCCTAAGCAGGTCATCATCGTCGATATCTATGAAAACAACGCCTACGATATCCAGCAGGAGCTGTATATCGAATATGAAGATAAGCTCAATCTGATCACCCTGATCGCCTCTGTGCGCGACCGCGACAAGATGGAGCAGATCTTCAGCGAATATCACCCCCAGGTCGTATTCCATGCCGCCGCGCATAAGCACGTTCCCCTGATGGAGACCTCTCCCGCGGAGGCGGTCAAAAATAACGTTTTCGGCACATGGAACATGGTCACCCTCGCCGAAAAATACAACGCCGAAAAATTCGTCATGATCTCCACCGATAAGGCGGTCAACCCCACCAACGTCATGGGCGCGACCAAGCGCTGCTGTGAGATGATCGTCCAGTATATGAGCCAGAAGGGCGGCTCCACCGAGTATGTCACCACCCGATTCGGCAATGTCCTCGGCTCCAACGGATCCGTCATCCCGCTGTTCCGCCGCCAGATCGAGGCAGGCAAACCCGTCACCGTTACCCATCCCGATATCATCCGCTATTTTATGACCATCCCGGAGGCGGTGTCGCTGGTACTCGAGGCGGCGGCGATCGCTCACGGCGGCGAGATCTTCGTCCTCGATATGGGCGATCCCGTCAAGATCACGACCCTTGCCGAAAACCTGATCCGTATGTACGGCAAGGTGCCTTACCGCGACGTCGAGATCAAGTTCACCGGTCTACGTCCCGGCGAAAAGCTGTTCGAAGAGCTTCTGATGGATGAGGAAGGTCTCCAGAGCACCGAGAACAAAAAGATCTTTATCGGCAACCAGATCACCATCGATCCCGAAAAGCTCACCACCCAGCTTAGCGAGCTTCACGAGATCGCCGAGAGCAACGACAACGACGCGACCGTCGAAAAGCTCTCCGAGATGGTCGAAACCTTCCACCATAATGTGAACTGATGTTCACACCGGACAATAAACCATGGACAATTTAGGAATCAGGTGAGGACAGAGTCCTCCCGCAATCGTCAATTCTCAATTTTTTCTCACAGGAGGTTATTATGAAAGTCTTACTCACCGGCGGCGCCGGATATATCGGTAGCCATACCGCCGTAGAAATGATCAACGCCGGCCACGAGGTCGTGATCGCCGACAATTTCGACAACAGCTCGCCCAAGGTCATCGACCGTATCGAGACCATCACCGGAACCCGTCCGACGCTCTATGAGCTGGATGTAGCCGATAACGCGGCGGTCGACGCCATGTTCGAAAAAGAGAGCTTCGACGCCGTCGTCCATTTTGCGGGTCTCAAGGCGGTGGGCGAGAGCTGCGCGATCCCCGTGCGCTACTACCGCAACAATATCGACACCACCCTGACCCTATTAGAGGTCATGAAAGAGCACCATGTCCACAATATCGTATTCAGCTCGTCCGCGACCGTCTACGGTATCCCCAAGGAGGTTCCGCTCAAAGAGGGTATGCCAACCTTCTGTACCAATCCCTACGGCTGGACGAAGTACATGAACGAGCAGATCCTGACAGACGCGGCGGCGGCAGATCCCGACCTCAGCGTCGTTCTGCTCCGCTATTTCAACCCGATCGGCGCGCACAAAAGCGGTCTGATCGGTGAAAACCCTAACGGCATCCCCAACAACCTCATGCCCTATATCACACAGGTTGCCGTCGGAAAACTCCCGCGTCTGGGCGTATTCGGCGACGATTATCCCACCCGCGACGGAACCGGCGTGCGCGATTATATCCACGTCGTCGATCTGGCGCAGGGTCATGTCAAGGCGATCGAATACGCCGCCGACCATAAGGGCACCGAGATTTTCAACCTCGGCACCGGCAACGGCTACAGCGTTCTGGATATCGTCAAAGCCTTCTCCCGCGTCAACGATCTGGAGATCCCCTACGATATCAAGCCCCGCCGCCCCGGCGATATTGCCGAGTGCTACGCCGACGCGTCCAAGGCGGCGCGCGATCTCGGCTGGACGGCACAGTATGACCTCGACGATATGTGCCGCGATTCGTGGAACTGGCAGAAGAACAACCCGCAGGGCTATTGATATACACAGATCACAACAACTAAACATTAGGAGGCTACCATGAAAAAGATTCTCGCACTTTTACTGGCAGCGGTATTTGCCGCAACACTTCTGACCGCTTGCGGAAACAAAGCAAAAACCGATGACGCAAAAACCGCCACCGAAGCAGCCACCGAAAAAGCGACCGAAGCTCCGACCGAGGAAGCCACGGAAGCGCCCACCGAAGCGCCCACCGAGCCCGCGTCCGACGGCTCCTTCACCTATACCGATCCCGCCGGCAAATATCAGCTGACTGTCCCTGCGATCTGGAACGACACCGGACTGATCCTTTCCGAAACGGATGTCGACGGCAACGAATTCGTCCGCTTCTATTACAAGGCGGCTTATGACGAGGGCGCCGGTCATGTATTCTCGATCGGGCTCGCGGAGGATCCCGCCAAGCTCGTCGATGTGACCCAGCTGCCCCATGCCGAGAACATCTTCAACGACGGAAAGCGTCAGGCGTTCGTCATCTATCCCACCGACGTCCAGTTCGCGCCCAACGGGACCCCCGGCAGCGCTGACTTCAACAAACAGCAGGAGGAGTACACCGCCCTGAACGAAACG
>OMTA01000090.1 GCA_900313895.1 uncultured Eubacteriales bacterium
ATCGACCGCGTCAAGGCCGAGGTTTGCGAGCGCACCGTGCGCATTCAGGACGAGCTCGCGCAAGGCTAACGCAGAGTTTTTTCGCCGCCAGATTGCGAGACAAGCTTGGCTCGACGCTTCGTCGTCGCAAACTAACTTCTCCGCCAAAATCAGGCGGAGAAGTGGATTTTGCTCCTCCTCGGGCTTACCTCGCTGGGCTCTTTACCGAACGCCAGCTTTTTAACCGAACAATTAGTTCGTAGCAACCTGGGAAATGTCTCCGCCTTCCATGAAGATGCGGGACATCTCGGCCACACCGGCATCATCTGCGATGACGAGCTGACCCCGAACCTCGGTACGCCTACCGACCCGGGCTATGAGGACGGTCACGGCGCATACTTCTGTGATTTTCTGATGAAGACCGTCATCCCGTATGTTGAGAAGAACTACAACGTCTATACCGACCGCGACCATACCGCGATCTGCGGCAGCTCGTCGGGCGGTATCGAGAGCTTTTATATCGCGATGGAGCATCCCGAAAAGTTCGGTACCGTCGGCGCGCTGTCCCCGGCGTTCAGCCTTTTTGATAACGAAACGTGGAACAAATACCTGACCAAAAAGGATTTCTCAAAGGGCTATCCGCGCGTCTATATCTACTGCGGTGAGGGCAACGATCTTGAAAGCGCCCTCCTGCCGGGTGCGAAGGATATGCCGGAGAACCTTTCGAAGATCAACTATCCCGCCGAGAACATCTATTATTATACCGCGAAGAAAGCGCTCCACAACGAGCTGTACTGGCGCGTTATCTTCCCCGATTTCCTGAAATACCTGTACAACTGATCGATCCATCAACATTTCCCGAGAGGCTGACCTTTGTCAGCCTCTTGGTTTTGCAGTCGTTGCGAGGCGCATCAGAGCCTTGGCGATCCCGTAAAGTGGAATATCAACGTTTCGTTCTCTTTTGTGCTATCTGCTACATAATCGGGCATAGAATCTTTACAAAATATCTATTGCACTTTACCATTGCTTTGTGGTACACTTAATGTGTTAGATTATACCCCATTATTACACTGTTTTTAGGAGGAAATACTATGGGTCTTATCAAAGCCGCATTAGGCTCTGCGGGCGGCGTTTTAGCCGACCAGTGGAAAGAATACTTCGTCTGTGACGCGATGCCGAAGGAAGTTCTGGCGCGCAAGGGCGAAAAGAAAACATCCGGTCGTTCATCCAACACCAAGGGCAGCGACAATGTCATCTCCGACGGTTCCGGTCTGGTCGTCGCGGACGGTCAGTGCGCGATCATCACCGATCAGGGTCGCGTCGCGGAGATCTGCGCCGTTCCCGGTGAGTATACCTACAACTCCCTGACCGAGCCGTCCATCTTCACCGGCAAGTTCGGCGAAGGCCTCAAGAACACATTCAAAAATATCGGTAAGCGCTTTACCTACGGCGGCGAGCCTCCCAAGGATCAGCGTGTTTACTATTTCAACACCAAAGAGATGATGGAGAACCTCTTCGGTACCGCGAACCCCGTACCCTTCCGCGTCGTCGATAAGAACGTCGGTCTCGACCTCGACGTTTCCATCCGCTGCTCGGGTATGTACAGCTACACCATCGCCGACCCGATCCTGTTCTACACCAACGTCTGCGGCAACTTCCAAAGCGGCGATTATCCCCGCTCAGAGCTTGACAAACAGCTCAAAGCGGAGTTCATCAGCAAGCTCCAGCCCGCGTTCGGCAAGCTCTCCGATCTCGAGATGCGTCCCAACCAGATCCCGAACCACACCGAAGAGCTCTGTGACGCGATGAACGAAGCGCTCACCCAGAAGTGGGGCGAGCTGCGCGGTCTGAAGGTCGTATCAATCGCGATCAACTCCCTGACCCTCCCGGACGAGGATATGGAGATGATCAAGCAGATGCAGCGTACCGCGGCATTCAGAGATCCCACCATGGGCGCGGCGCACATCGTCGGCGCACAGGGCGACGCAATGCGTACCGCAGCCGGCAACCAGGGCGGCGCGATGGCAGGCTTTATGGGCATGGGCATGGCGATGAACGCCGGCGGCATGAACCCCCAGAACCTCTACGCGATGGGCGCCCAGCAACAGCAGCAGCAGGCGCAGCAGCCTCAGCAGGCGGCTCCCGCCGCTCCCGCTCAGGGCGCGTGGACCTGTCCCAAGTGCGGCGCGCAGGCGACCGGCAAGTTCTGCATGGAGTGCGGCGAGAAAAAGCCCGAGGCGAACGGCTGGACCTGCTCTAACTGCGGCACCGTGAACAAGGGCAAATTCTGCAACGAGTGCGGTCAGAAGAAGCCCGAGGGCGCTCCGACCTACAAGTGCGACAAGTGCGGTTGGGAACCCGAGGATCCGCACCACCCGCCGAAGTTCTGCCCCGAGTGCGGCGACATCTTCGACGACAACGACAAGAAGTAATTTTTGAACATAAGGGTACGTTGGTACATCGGCGTACCCTTCTTGTTTTCACCTGCAACAGACGTTTCTGTCGCAGGAAGTTCTTACATATCCTTCAGAAAATCTGCTTGATTTTCATCCGGGAGGAGCAAGCCCCTCCCCTACAAAGTAATAAGGAGTGATATTTTGGCACTGCACGAATACAAATGCCCGTGCTGCGGCGGAACTATGGAGCGTGTGCCCGAGGTACTTGACTGCTGGTTTGAAAGCGGCCCTGCGCTCTTATGTCTGCAACAGCTGCGGCGGCGAGATCATCTGCGACGAAAACACCGCCGCGACCTCCTGCCCCTATTGCGATAATCCCGTCGTCATGATGCACCAGCTCAAGGGCAGCCTCAAGCCCGACTATGTCATCCCCTTCAAGCTGGATAAAAAAGCCGCGGTCGAGGGGCTCAAAAAGCACCTGTCCGGCAAGTTCCTTCTTCCCAAGATCTTCAAGGACGAAAACCATCTCGACGAGGTCAAGGGCGTCTATGTGCCGTTCTGGCTCTTTGACGCAGACGCTGACGCCGATATCCGCTACCGCGCGACCCGCACCCATATGTGGTCGGATTCCGAATATAATTATACCGAAACCAGCTACTTTTCCATCTACCGCGCCGGCGGCATCGGGTTCGACCATGTTCCCGTTGACGGTTCCACCCGCATGGCGGACGATCTGATGGAGAGCGTCGAGCCGTTCGACTTTTCCGGAGCGGTCGATTTCCAGACCGCCTATCTTGCGGGCTACCTCGCGGACAAATATGACGTCGACGCCGAGCAGAGCGTCAACCGCGCGAACGACCGCGTCAAGGAATCGACCGTAGACGCGTTCCGCGATACCGTTCAGGGCTACGCGACCGTCACCCCCGAGTCGACCAACGTCCGCCTGAAAAACGGCAAAACCAAATACGCCCTCTATCCCGTGTGGCTTCTCAACACCACCTACAAGGATGAGAAATACACCTTCGCGATGAACGGCCAGACCGGCAAATTTGTCGGCAACCTGCCCACCGACTGGGGCAAGTTCTGGGGATTCGGCGCGCTGATCACTACCATCATCTCCGCCCTGATCTACGGCGGAATGTGGCTGTGGCAGCTTTTATAAGGAGGGACTGAGATGAAAATGACAAAAAGAGTATTCTCCCTCCTGTTTGCGGTCGCGATCCTCTTATCCCTTGCGGCGATCCCCGCCTTTGCGGCAAAGCCGACCAGCGACGGACGCATCATCGTCGATAACGCCGATCTGTTCACCGATCCTCAGGCGTCAGAGCTGGAAAGCCTCGCAAAAGAGCAGGGCGCAAAGCAGGACTGTGATATCATCGTCTATACCACCACCGATCTCGCCGGTTACAGCGCTCAGTCCTATGCCGACTACTGTCACATCAAAAACTATAATGAAAACTCCGTTCTGCTGCTGATCTCTGTTGCAGGCGAGGCAGGCAACCGTGATTTCCATATCTCCACCCACGGCGACTGTATCAATAAGCTCAAAGACAGCGAGATCGACGACATCAAGGACGCGATCTTACCCTCTCTTAAAAGCGGCAACTATTACGCGGCTTCCAAGGAATTTATCAACAAATCCGTTGAATACATGGCGCCCCATCTGAAATGGTATATGCTGCCGCTTGCTATCATCATCGGCTTTGTGATCGCGATGCTAATCATGAGCGCTATCCGCAAAAAGCTTACGACCGTTGAGATGCAGCACGGCGCCAAAAACTATGTCCGCATGGGCAGCATGAACGTCACCGCTTCTCGTGATACCTACCTCTACTCCACCGTTACCAAAACGGCAAAGCCCAAGAGCAACTCCGACAGCAGTACTCACTCTACCGGCGGCAGCTCCTTCGGTGGTTCGGGCGGAAAATTCTGATCCGTTTTTCTACATCAAAAGGCTGTGCTTCGGATGAAGCACAGCCTTTCATCGTGTCATTATCAAAATTATTCGGCGGTGATGCTCTTGAGGATCTCCTCGAAGGCGGGCAGCTTTTCGATCGCGTCGTTCTTGCGCAGAATATAGTAAACGGCATAGATCTTGTTCTTATGCTTGAACGCGTATAGGTCGCAGACCTGAACGATCACAGAATCGTTGACTCTGTATTCAAAGCGGATGCCCTGCGCTTTTTTGGAGGCGATCTTTGTCTTGAATTGTCCGATACGCTGATAGTTGAGAAGTCTTTTATGCAGGCGTGATTCAGCGCCGATCAAAAAGGATTCGGGGTCGGCAAAAAAGCTGAAAAAGCCCTTTTTTGTCCAGCACACGGAGAGGATCACATGATTAGGCGCGTCATGAACGCCCCAACGGTTGTTCGGCGTGCCGAAATACTTCTTCAGCTCCTCCTCGCCCATTTCGTTGAAGCCGTCCGGATAGGTCAGGTTGATTTCGTTGTTGATCTTGACGTTGTTCATATTCTTACCTCCGATATCATCTTCAAAACCATTATACACCATCCAAACGCGTTTGTCACTCTAAAAATGAGAATAATTCAAAGAAATGCGTTTCAGCCGTTCAGCTTGGCTTCCATCATCGTTTTCAGCGGCTCCATCCCCATGCTGCGATAGAAATTCAGCGCGCTGTCGTTGAGGCTCCAGACGTTCAAGGTCACGCTGTCGCAGCCGTTTTCTTTCGCGACATCCAGCACATACCGATACAGCTTCGCGCCGATCCCGCGACGCCTGAATTCCGCGTCCACACACAGATCGTCGATATACAAGACCTTTCTGTGATGCAGCTGACCGTTCTCTATCGTTTCCTGATAGATACAGAACGCATAGCCCGCGATCACACCGTCCTCTTCCCAAAGGAAGATCGGGGTGGTATCATCATTGATGATCGCCAGCAGCTCCCGGTCGGTATATTTTTTTGCGCCTGTTTTGAAGATATCCGGCCGACCCTCTGCGTGAAGCGCCTGCACCTGAAACAAAAGCGCATCAAGCCTTTCCATATCCTTCTTTTCGGCTCTGCGTATCATCGCGATCCCTCCTGTCATTCTCGTTCTGTACTATTTTACCATGATACGGCTGCGTTTTGCAATAGAGAATTGACGCATGAAAAACCGCTCAGGCTGCTTTACGGACAGCTTGAGCGGTTGCTTTTTCAGTATTTATCGGCGAATGCCTTGAGCGACGCCTCATCGGGTCTGCCGCCCATGATCGCGCCCTCGACGATCGTCGCGCCCGGCGCGCTCGGCTGAAGTCCCGCGACGGCTTTGCCGAAGCCGGATCCGCCGGAGGTCGCGAACAGCACGATCTTTTTGCCGCTGAAATCGTAGGCTTCCAGAAAGCTGTTGATGATGGTCGGCGCGACATACCACCAGATCGGAAATCCGACAAAGACGGTGTCATACGCATCGATCTTCGCGTCGGTATCTGCAAGCGCGGGACGGAAGCTCCTGTCCCGCATCTCGACAGAGCTTCTCGACTGCTTATCCATCCAGTTGAGATCCGACCTTGTATACGGTACAGCGGGACGGATCTCGTAGAGGTCGGCGTCCGCTGCCTTGGCTAAATGCTTTGCGACGTTCGCGGTCGTACCGCTCGCCGAAAAATAAGCGACTAATTTTTTACTCATGATAACTCTCCTTTCATGACGGTCATCCGTCAATATCCCAGCTCTTTGAGCCATGCTTCGATGGTCTGCTGTGAGGTGCCCGCGGCAAAACGTCTGCCGTCCTTCCATGTCGCGTTCGGCGCGAGAGGATGGAGATTCGACGCACTCGAGCCGAGGGGGCTTGACGCGGAGGTGCAGAAGGGGATGATATTCTTTCCCGAGAAGTCGTAGCTCTCGAGGAAGGTATAGATGATCTTCGGCGCCTGACCGTGCCAGATCGGATAGGCGATCACGACCGTGCTGTACTGCTCCATGTTCTCAACCGTGTTTGCGATCGCGGGACGAGCGGTGGGATCGCTCTGCTCCCGATCGGCGCGACAGTTGGTATAGTAGGCGATATCGGCGTCGGTGTACGGAACAGTCGCTTCTATCTCAAAGAGATCCGCGTCGAGATATGTCGCCGCGAACTGCGCCAAAGGACGGGTGTTGCCGGTGCGGGAGAATACGACGACCAGCGTGTCCTTCGACGGCTCTGTCGGTGCGGGTTTTGTTGTGCTTGTTTCTTCCTCGGTCGCGGGCTCGGGCGTTATCTCTTCGGCGGGGAACACCGTGATGATGTTCGCTATATAACGCTGTACCAAAGTCGCGTCGATGATCGACAGCTCCTCGTTGCCCGATACCCTCGCGGCTTTCATATCCTCCTCGGTTATCGGCGGGTCATAGGACGCGAGATGCCGCTGGATGCGGGTCGCGTCAAGGATCGTGACATTTCCGTCACCGTATCTGATCGCCTGAGCGCCCGAGATCAACGGAACCGCGATCAGGGTCAGGATCATGACCATGCCGAGTAAAAGTGCTATCGTCTTTTTCATTCCGCATTACTCCTTGATAAATCGTTTATCATGTTCTGTCATATCGGCGCCGACAAATCGTTCGACGCGCATATGCAGGTCGTATTTTTCACGCAGCGCCGCGATGGTCGCCATCATCGGGGACGCGTGATGGACATCGAGCGCCTCCTGACTTTCCCAGCTGTCGATCAACAGGATCGTTTCGGGATCATCGAGCGGAGCGAAGTATTCGTATCGCAGGTTACCCTTTTGCGCGCGGATCCGATCCGCCGTACCGCTTTTTTCATCTCTTCGGCAAACTTCCGCGCGTTGGCATCCACGCCTGTATAATACAGATTAACGGTGATCATCTTATCCCTCCAACAGCTTGACCGCGCAGGTATAGGCGATCTCCTCGATCGAGTAGTAGACATAGCCCACTCCCGCCTTATCCATCGCGTTTTTCTGCTTATCCGTCACGACGGTATAGGGATAGATGCCGTAGATAAACGGAAAAAAGGAATAGAGGAAACTCTCTCTTGCCTTTTCATCCATATCGGGACAGAATTTCTGTAAGATGGCGTCAACCGCTTTCAGTGAGTTTCCGTAGGCGACCTTGAATTCACACAGGCGTTCCTCGCGGCTGTTCTCTTCCATATCATAGTGGTTCATGCTCATGAGCTTTAAGAGCAGTCTGCGTCTTTCCAGCGAGCGAGCAAGCGCCTTTGCGATCTCGTCCTTTGACATGGTATCGCTGCTGTCCTTGATCCTGTTCAGATCCTCGACCCACAGCTCGTATTCTTTTTGCAGGATAGAAAGAAAAATCTCTTCCTTCGTTTCAAAATAATTGTAGATCGACGCGCGCGAAAACGTCGTATACGCCGCGATCTTCATGATCGTGATATCCTTGAAGCTCATATCCTTGTACAGCGTCTTGCAGGCTTCGACGATCTCTTCCCTGCGCGCATGGGTCAACTCCGGAGAACCTTTCGGCATACTATCACCCGATTCATTTATTCTGACACGGTGTCAGTATCTATATCATGCACCTGTTCTGACACATTGTCAATATATTTTTCAACTTTTTCTCTCACCCGATCGCCTCTTGAAAGCGAATGCAAAAATGGTATAATGGAGATACCTCATAGAAAAGGATGAAAACGATGCGCAAAAACCTGATCATAGCGGACAAAACGATCGATATCTACCAAGCGGAAAGCCCATGCGCGCCGATGGTGATCCTGAACAGCTATCAGCGCGTGGGAGAAGAACTGCTCGAACAATGCGCGGAGCTCGGCTGTCCCGACTTCACGCTTGTCGAGATCAGCGGGCTTGTGTGGAACGACGAGATGTCGCCGTGGACGATCCCCTCATTCAGTCGGGATGAGCCGCCCTTCGGCGGCAAGGCGGACGATTACCTCGGACTGCTGATCGGTGAGATCCTCCCCGCGGTGAAAGCGGCGCTTGACACAGAACCGCGATCGATCCTGCTGGCGGGCTATTCATTAGCGGGACTGTTCGCTCTCTACGCGGCAACCAAAAGCGACCTTTTTGCCGCAGTCGCGTCCTGTTCCGGCTCGATGTGGTTCCCGGGGTTCATGGAATACATCAAACAGCAGGATATCACGACCCTTCCGAAGCACATCTACTTTTCCCTCGGCGACCGGGAAGCACGCACCAAAAACGAGATCCTCCGAACCGTGGAGGATAATACAAAAGAGCTTGCCGCGTACCTGTCCCAAGGCGGGATCGATACGGTCTTTGAGCGGAACAAAGGCAACCATTTTCATCAGGTTGCGCTGAGGACTGCGAAGGGGATCCGCTGGATCCTGTCACATACGGAATGAACC
>OMTA01000194.1 GCA_900313895.1 uncultured Eubacteriales bacterium
ACCACTAATATAAAGAAGGAGTGAACTGGAGGTGGTTTTACAAAACATTGCTACTTTGAATCAATCACCCATTTATAACATGAAAAGCAATACGGAACGTAGTAATGAAAACGATTCAGAGGATATCCGCTGCTTTTGCAAAAAACACGCTGCCGAGTACATTAACTCAGGCAACTACATTTTAAAACGGCTCAACTGTGGACGAGCTATACTTGATAAGTGTGATAAATGTGATTGCTTAGGATTTGAGTTTATCCTAATAGAGAAAAATAATCGCCGATGATCAAGTGTGCGATTGACAAAATCGCATCATTGTCAGGTCATCGTATTTAATATATAACAAAGGAGAGCTTGAAATGAAAGCCAATATCGATTATTCAAATGACAACAACAGACTATTTGCGGCGTTGAAGCTGATCGAGTACATATACCATTGCGGTATGCTTGAGAAATATTTTTTTCGGAACATCCTGAACGCGTACGCCGATCGCGTTGATATCAGTCAGTTTCAGCAGTAAACTAGTCTACCGTCGAAGGAGTGAAGATGATGTACGGATACTATACCAACAGGTTGAATGAGTACAGAAAAGCGGCGATCTATGCGCGCGTATCCACGGAGCATGAAGAACAGCTATCGGCTCTGGAAAATCAAAAGGATAGGTACAAGCCGATTCTGCAACAGCACCCTGAATGGGATGTTGTCGAGATGTATGTTGATGAGGGTATTACCGGCACCTCGGCAAAAAAGCGAAAGAACTTTATGAGGATGATTGCTGATGCGGAGCGTGGAAAGTTTGATCTGATCCTGACCCGTGAGGTATCCAGATTCGCCAGAAATACTGTCGACACTTTGCAATATACCCGCAGCTTGAAAGCAAAGGGCGTCGAAGTGTATTTCATTAACGATAACATCAAAACCTTTGACGGTGACGGAGAACTTCGGCTGACGATCATGGCGACACTCGCCCAAGACGAAAGTCGAAAGACTTCCGTTCGTGTGAAAGCCGGGCAACAGACCTCAATGGAAAACGGCGTTATCTACGGTAACGGTAACATTCTGGGCTATGACAGAGTCGGGAAGGAAATGATCATCAATCCCGACCAGGCTGAGACAGTCAGAATGATCTATGATTGGTATCTCGCCGGTGAGGGGATCCGATCAATCCAGTTCAAACTGGAGCAGGCAGGTCGGCTGACCGCCATGGGCAAAACCACATGGCATATGACCAATATATCAAAAATACTGAAGAACACGTTCTATTGCGGTATCATTACCTATCATAAGCAGTGGACGCCCGATTATCTGGAGCAGAAGAAGATCAACAACCACGGCGAGATCGAACACACCCTTGTTCAGGGTACGCATGAGCCGATCGTGACCGTTGAAGAATTTGAGAAGGTGCAGGAAATCATCAAAAGTCACCAAAGGGAGCCTTCCGAATCGGGTTCCCGTCAAAAAAGAGCTTTCGGGAACAGGAAACCGATCGATATCTGGACGGAGCTACTCATATGTGAGTGCGGTCATCATTTTAACCGACGGTTATGGCACCGTGAGATCGGACATAACTTGTATAGCTATCAGTGCTACAGCTCGATCAAGACCGGAACGGTGAGAACACGCCTGAACAAAGGAATTTCAATCGAGGGCATTTGCCCGGTTCCGATGATCCCGAGTTGGAAATTGGCGATGATGGCAAAACGTATATTTAAGGAGTTTTCAAAGGATATCCCACCGATCGTCGATCTAGCTCTCTCCATTATAGATAAGCATAAAAATGATAAGAAAAAACAGGTCGATAATACCGATATGCTTCGGCAGTATGAGGATGAACGCGCAAGATTGCAGAATCGGCTGGATAATCTCATCGAAATGCGCGCTGATGGCGAGATTACAAAAGAGATGTTCCAAGCGAAAGCGTCTGAGATCAAAATCGGATTGAAAGAGCTTGAAGGAAATATGAAGAAACTTGAACAAACAGCAGAAACCAACAATACCTCTCCCGAGAAAAAGACAGTGCTGTTGAAGCAGCAGATTCAACAAATGGTTTGTTTGAGTGACGATGGTGATGTTCCCGATGGACTGTTACACGCATTTGTTGCGAAGATAGTCGTACATGAGGATTCCTTTGACTGGTATCTTCGTTTTCGCCCCGACAATAGATCGGCTGCTGAACCGCAAAAGGTCGCAGAGTATACGTTAACTAAGGAAGATGCGAAAAAGTATCTCTACTCATTTTCGCCTCAACGCCGTGTACTGAAATGGAGCGATATAAAAGCGACAGTATTTATCTGAAATAGATATAAACAATACGAAAATAAGGTGACCGAGGATCCGATGTGCGATTGATCAAATCGCATCGTTGATGGATTCTCGGTTTTGTTATATAACGAAATCAAACCGAAAGGAGGAAGAATATGTACGGATACTATACCAACAGATTAAACGAAAACAGAAAAGCCGTGATCTACGCACGCGTGTCTACGGAGCATGAAGAACAGCTGTCGGCTCTGGAAAATCAGAAGGACTGGTACAAGCCGATCCTGCAACAGCATCCCGAATGGGAGGTTGTGAAGATGTATGTCGACGAAGGTATCACCGGAACATCGGCGAAAAAGAGAAAACAGTTCATGAAGATGATCTCAGATGCCGAGAAAGGGAAATTCGATCTGATCCTGACCCGTGAAGTATCGAGATTTGCCAGAAACACCGTAGATACCTTACAATACACTCGTAGCCTGAAAGCGAAAGGCGTTGAAGTGTATTTCATCAACGACAACATCAGAACCTTTGACGGTGACGGAGAGCTGCGGCTGACGATCATGGCGACGCTCGCCCAGGATGAAAGCCGCAAGACTTCTATCCGTGTAAAGGCAGGACAGCAGACCTCGATGGAAAACGGCGTTATTTATGGCAACGGCAACATTCTGGGCTATGACAAAGTCGGGAAGGAAATGATCATCAATCCCGAACAGGCTAAAACTGTCAGAATGATCTTTGACTGGTATCTGGCAGGAGACGGAGTCCGCACGATTCATTCCAAGCTTGAGCAGGCAGGTCGATTGACTGCTACCGGAAAAACAGAGTGGAAAACGCACTCTATTTCAGCTGTCTTGAAAAATACATTTTACTGCGGTATCATCACCTATCACAAGCAATGGACGCCGGATTATTTGGAACAGAAAATGATCCGCAATCACGGCGAAATCGAATACACTGTTGTGCAGGGAACGCATGAACCGATCGTAACTGTGGAAGAATTCGAGGCAGTACAGCGAATCATGCAAAGCAAGCGCAAAGTGATTATCGACCCTAATAATCATACCGAACGCATCGTTGGTTGTACGAGACCTTCGTCTGTTTGGTCGGAATTGATGAAATGTGAATGTGGTAATAATATATACAAAAGGAAATGGAACAAGTATAAGGGTAAGGTGAGTTATGCCTTTCAATGTGCCGCGACGGTTGAAACAGGAACATTTTCGGCACGGATGAAAAAGGGTCTGTCGACGAATGGGATTTGCCGTGTTCCGATGGTCCCTCAGTGGAAGATGGAAATGATGGCAAAGTATATCTTTGATCGCTATTCCCGAGAAACGGAGGGGATCATTGACCTTGCCCTTTCTATTATAGATAAAC
>OMTA01000007.1 GCA_900313895.1 uncultured Eubacteriales bacterium
AGAAACGGTATGCATATCGAGATCGACATCAAGCGCGAAGCATCTGCGCAGGTCGTGCTGAATCATCTCTTTATGATGACGCAGCTGCAGACGACCTTCGGCGCGATCATGCTGTCGATCGTGAACGGCGAGCCGAAGATCCTGTCGCTCAAGGAGATGCTGCAGTGTTATATCGAGCATCAGGAGCAGGTCATCGAGCGCCGCACTATCTTCGACCTGAAAAAGGCGAAGGAAAGGATGCACATCTTAGAGGGCTTGAAGATCGCGATCGACTTCATCGACGAGGTCATCGAGCTGATCCGTAAGAGCAAGGATCAGTCCGCGGCAAAGCTCGCGCTGTGCGAACGCTTCGGTCTGGATGACGTTCAGGCGCAGGCGATCGTCAGTATGCGTCTGGGTCAGTTGACCAACATGGAGCGCAACAAGATCGAGGATGAGATCGCAGCTCTCGGCGAAAGGATCAAGGAATTCAACGAGATCCTCGAAAACGAATCAAGACGTCTTGAGATCGTCAAGGAAGAGGCGCTGGAGATCCGCAACAAGTACGCCGATCCCAGACGTACCGAGATCTGTGCGGTATCCGGCGAGGTCGATATCGAGGATCTGATCCCGCAGGAGGATTGCGTCGTCACGATGACGAAGTTCGGCTATATCAAGCGTATGCCGCACGACACCTACAAGCTGCAGAAGCGCGGCGGCAGAGGCATCGCCGGTATGACAAGACGCGACGAGGACGTTGCGACAGAGATGTTTATCAGCAACTCTCACGACTATAACCTGTTCTTTACCTCAACAGGCCGCGTCTTCCGTCTGAAATGCTACGAGATTCCGGAGAGCACCAGACAGAGTAAGGGTATCCATATCGCGAACCTTTTGGCGCTCGACGGCGAAAAGGATGAAAAGATCACCTCCATGATCAAGGTACCCGCCTTTGAGGAGGATAAATATCTGATCATGGTCACCCGCAAGGGAATCATCAAGAGGATCGCGCTCAATGCCTACAATACTTCGAGAAAAGGCGGCTTGATCGCGCTGGATCTGAACGAGGGCGACGAGCTGGCATGGGTCAAGATGACGTCCGGCAACGATGAAGTGATCATCGCGACCAAGAAGGGTATGGCGATCCGCTTTAAAGAGACCGACGTCCGTCCGATGGGCAGACTGGCGCGCGGCGTCAAGGCGATGAAGCTCAAAGAGGGCGACGAGATCGTCGGCATGAGCATCATCGAAGAAGGCAAGCTGATCCTGACCGTTTCCGAAACCGGCTACGGCAGACTTTCCGCGCCGACCGACTATCGTCTGCAGAGTAGAGGCGGTAAGGGTCTGACCAACTACCATGTCGATAAGTACGGCGATGTTGCCGCGCTGTCGGTCGTATCGCCCGACGACGATCTGATCCTGATCTCTGAATCCGGCGTGATTATTCGCATCCTGGCGAATACCGTCCGCGTATGCGCGCGTCCGTCAAAGGGCGTCACCGTGATGAAGATCAAGGGCGATAACAAGGTCGTTACCGTCGCGGATGTGCCGCATGAGGACGAAGAAGCAGAGGAAAGCGCAGAAGCGACTGAAAATACAGAGGCGACGGAGCCTGTCGAAACAACAGAAGAATAATAGTAATGACGACGCGGCGGTTGTGATGACTGCCGCGCCGTATGGCTACATAGTGATCACAAAATAACGGGAAATGAGGTACCGATATGGACAAAAAAAGAGTTTCCGTATTAGTCGCGGGTCAGAGGTTCACGATCCTGACCGATGAGGATGAAAAATATGTCATCGAGATCGCGGCGAAGATCGACGCAAGGATCTCATCGCTGACCATCAGCCAGAACATGACGCGCGAGCGCGCCGCGGTTCTGACCGCACTGGATTTTGCGGATGATAACGAGCAGGATAAGCGCGCGATCGTCGAGATCAAAGAACAGATCAAGGATTATATCACACAGCTTGCGCGTCTGAGCGAGGAAAATACCGCTCTGGCGCAGGAAAACGATCAGCTCAGGCGCGAGTTTGCCGCGCTGAAAGAAACGCAGAACATCAACGCGGCGTCTTTGCAGGACGCGCAGAACGCTAAGGCGGCGGATGAGAAAGAAAAAGACGCCCTCAAGGCGCAGATCCGCGCGCTGAAAGAACAGCTGGAGCTTGCGAGCGTTGAAAAAACACCCGAAGCGCCGAAAGAACCGACACCGGAAAAGGCAGAGGTGACCGCGGAGGACGATCTCTTTTTCGGCGAGCCGGCGGAGCCGGCGGTAAAACCGCAGAGGGAAAAGAAGAACCGACATGACCACGCGCATGTCAATCCCTATAAACAGCAATTTATGCAGAAGCAGAAGGAACAGAAGGGCTATACACAGCAAAGACAGTATTCGCTCTTTGATGAAGATGAATAAGATCGAGATCTTATCGCCCGCCGGAGGCCCGGACAGCGTGATCGCTGCCGTTCGTTCCGGCGCCGACGCGATCTATATCGGCGCGAAAACCTTTTCCGCCCGCGCCGGCGCGCATAATTTTGACGAAGAAGAGATGCGCGAATGCGTCAGATATTGTCACGAACGAGGGGTCAAGGTGCATCTGGCGCTGAACACCCTGATTTTTGACGACGAGATGGAAGCCGCGCTCGCGCTGGCAAGCTCCGCCGCAAAAGCGGATATCGACGCGCTGATCATCCAGGATATCGGACTGGTCAGCCTGATCAAAAAAGCGATCCCCGGGCTGCCGCTGCACGCGTCCACCCAGATGACGGTGCATACGCCCTACGGCGCAAAGGCGCTGTATGAGATGGGCTTTGAGCGGGTGGTTGTTTCGAGGGAGCTGTCGCTCGAGGAGATCAGGGAGATACACGAATTCTGTCCCGAGGTGGAGCTGGAGGCGTTTGTTCACGGCGCGCTTTGTATGTGCGTATCGGGTCAATGCTATTTTTCGGCGATGCTGGGCGGTCGATCCGCCAATCGCGGGATGTGCGCGCAGCCGTGCCGTTTACCGATGCGATTCAAAGGGAACGATCACGCGTTGAGCCTGAAGGATAACGGCAGTCTGCACTATCTCAGAGAACTGCAAAAGATCGGCGTCACGAGCGCGAAGATCGAGGGACGCATGAAACGTCCCGAATATGTTGCCGCCGCGACGACTGCCGCGAAAGAAGCGCGGGATCTGGGGGAGATTCGCCCCGAAACACAGGAAAAGCTGCGGTCGGTCTTTTCGCGCACCGGATTCACCGACGGATATCTCAGCGGAAAACGCGGCGAGGAGATGTTCGGCTATCGTCGCAAGGACGACGTGGTGACTGCCGACAGTCAGTTATTGAAGGAGCTGCGCCTGTCCTATAAGGATGAAGCGCAGCGGGTCGCGGTCAGCTTCCGCCTGACAGTCAAAGCAGGGGAGAGGATGACGCTTTCCGCGGACGACGGAGAAAGAGTCGTCACCGTAGAGAGCGAGAAAGTCGCGGAGATCGCGAAGAACCTGCCGCTCTCGAGGGAGCGTGCGGAACAAAGCTTGAGAAAAACCGGCAATACGCCGTATCAAATAACAGAGATCATCACCGACTTGGACGGCAAAGCCGCGGTATCCGCCGCCGCGCTGAACGCGCTGAGGCGAGAGGCGCTCGATCGGTTGAGCGAGAAGCGCGCGGTTTGGCACAATTATCGGATCAACGAGATCGATATCGAGGATCATCTCGATGATGGTGATAACGCGGAGCCGAAGGATTGGATCTGCTCGAAGGATTTAGCGATCCCGAAAACGTGTCGCGATCAGCAGATCTTTGTCGCGTTGGACGGTCTTTCGGATGATGAACAGGTCAAAAGAACGCTCGACGACGGTTATGCGATCGGCGTGGAAGCGCCGCGCGTGATGTTCGGCAACGAGCGAGACGGGTGTGAGCGAGCTGCTCGCGCACAATATCGCCGCGGTCTATATCGGCAGGGAGCTGGGCTATAACGTACACGCGGGCTTCGGGATGAATCTTGCGAACAGCTGGAGTCTGAAATGGGCGAAGGACTACGGCATCGCGGACGCGGAGGTCTCGGTCGAGCTGTCGGAAAAACAGATCGATCACCTCAAAAAAGCGATCCCCGTCGGGATGATCCGCTATGGATATCTGCCGCTGATGATCTGTCGCAACGCGCCCGCAGGCAAAAATGAAACTTGCAAAACAGATGAATTTTTGCAGGATAGAAAGAATGAAAAATTCCGCGTCGTCACAAAAGAAAGCGACACGGAGATCTATAATTGTGTGCCGATTTTAATGCCGCAAAGGGAAAAAGAGGAAAAGCGGCGGGTTTTTAACATTATCCGCTTTTCTGTGGAAAACTCTGTGGATAACAAGGAAAAAATCCTTGAAAAATTAAGGGAAAATCGTGGTTTCGAGCGGTTTACCCATGGTTTGTATACACGTGGTGTTAAAAATTTCACAATCTTTTAAGGAATTATTTTAAGGAAAAATGCTTTTTTCCAATAAGAAAATAAGCTGAACGGATCCGATAAAAGGTTATTTGACCGATGAAGGATCGAAAATAAAATTTGCAGGAATAGTTGTCGTTTTGCAGGAGGGACTATGAGCGTTTTAAAAATCAAAAAGCTGAGGAAAAACGCGCGGATCCCTTTTCGCGCGACGCCCGGATCGGCGGGGATGGATCTTTATGCCTGTATCGATGAAAAATTGACCATCAAACCGCAGAAGATCGCCGTCATCCCGACCGGGATCGCGATCGAGCTGGAGAGCGCCGACTATGTCGCGCTGATCTACGCGCGCTCGGGGTTGGCAATCAAGCACGGGATCGCGCCCGCGAACTGCGTCGGCGTCATCGACAGCGACTATCGCGGCGAGGTCTGCGTCGGGCTGTTGAATCAGACGGACGAGGATTTTTGCATCGCGCCGGAGGATCGGATCGCCCAGATGGTGATCGCGCCGGTCGAGCTGCCTTCTATCGAGGTCGTCGATGATTTGAGCGTTACCGAAAGAGGCGCGGGAGGATTCGGGTCGACGGGACAATAGCAATTGACAATTGACAATGGAAAATTGACAATTGAGGGTGGGCTATGCCCACACCTAGTATATAATTGACAGTTGACAATGGATAATTGACAATTGAGGGTGGGCTCTGCCCACACCTAATATATAATTGACAGTTGACAATGGAAAATTGACAATTGAGGGTGGGCTATGCCCACACCTAATATATAATTGACAGTTGACAATGGATAATTGACAATTAAGGGTGGGCTATGCCCACACCCGATTGGTATAAAATTCATTTTGAATTAACATATTATGCTTGGAATTACCTACAATAATAGATAGATTTTGGTTGTTCATCGGAACAGAAAGGGGTATGCGATGTTTTCGAAGGATATCGGTATCGATTTGGGAACCGCTAACACACTGGTATATATGAAGGGCAAGGGCGTCGTCATGCGCGAGCCTTCTGTCGTCGCGGTCGACGTCAAGCGCGATATGGTTTTGGCGGTCGGCAGAGACGCGAAGGAAATGATCGGCAGAACGCCCGGTTCGATCGTCGCGATCCGTCCTCTAAAAGACGGCGTTATCGCGGATTTTGAGATCACCGCGACGATGCTGAAGTATTTTATCAAAAGCGTGGTCAAGGGCGGGATCTTCAGTCGTCCGCGCATCATCATCTGCATCCCCTCCGGCGTTACCGAGGTCGAGCGCAACGCGGTCGAGGACGCCGCGCGTCAGGCGGGCGGCAAGGACGTCGAGCTGATCGAGGAGCCGATGGCGGCGGCGATCGGCGCGGGTCTTCCCGTTGATTCGCCTACCGGCAGCATGGTCGTCGATATCGGCGGCGGTACCAGCGAGGTCGGCATCATATCGCTCGGCGATATCGTCGCGTCCTGCTCGGTCAGGGTCGCGGGCGATAAATTTGATGAGGCGATCATCACCTATATCAAGAAAAAGTATAACCTGCTCATCGGCGAGAGAACCGCCGAGGACATCAAGGTGGATATCGGCTCCGCGTACCCTTATGACAACGAGGGCGCGGTCATGGTCAAGGGCAGAAACCTGGTCGACGGGCTGCCGAAAAATATCCGCATCACGGCGGCAGAGGTGCGCGAGGCGCTCAAGGATCCGCTGATGACGATCATCGACGCGATCCTCGACACGCTGGAGAAATCTCCGCCCGAGCTCTCCGCCGATATCATCGACAACGGTATCATGCTCACCGGCGGTGGCGCGCTGCTCAGGGGCATGGATAAGCTGGTCGCGGAACAGACCGGAATGCCGGTCATGATCGCGGAAAGACCGCTTGACTGTGTTGTCGACGGCGCGGGTATGCGCCTTGATCCAAACTTTAAGACGACCAAGAGGAAGAAAAAAGAGTAATTAGATTAAGGAGATGATAGTCAATGAAAAAACTGATTTCAATTCTGCTGATTTTGATGATTTGTGCGGCGATGTGTGCTTGCGGGGATGTTTCGCAGGCAAAAATCATTGATACGGATTCAAAGATTTATACACAGGAAGAACTGTCAGACGCGATCCATACGGCGATAGATTATTTTCGTCAGAATTATGATCATTGTAAACTACTGAATATTCGGTACGCCGGTGACGGCAACATGAGAGAAGAATTTGGGCTTGTCGTGGTTTTTGATTTTTCTACGGATAACAGCGATGCTGTCTACAAATTGGGATCTTTTTCACCGGGAGAAACATATTCGGATATGTCCTTTGGCATGGTTCGTAACGGCTCCGGAAAATGGGAAGTGAAAAACGTCGGATGGTACGGAACGTGATTCAGAAGGATTTTCTTTGCGGGAAGGAAGATATAGAGGAAAGGTTTTCGGACGACCGCCGGTCGTCCCTACAAGGAACAAATCGGAAATGAAGGAACTTTGGGAAAGCGGTAAAATCAAAATATTTTTGTCGGTACTGCTGGTACTGGTGATGCTCACTCTGTTCACCCGCAAGGTGGAGAACAACGTTCTCTCGACGTCGGTGAACACGCTGACCTATGGGCTTTCCAAGGTTTCCGCTGCCGCAAAGGATCGAAACACCGACGGCATGAGCTATGACGAGCTCAAGGATGAATATGACGCGGCGGTCGACGCGAACCGCGAGCTGCGCGCCCGGCTGGTGGACTACTACGACGTCAAAGAGGAAAACGCGCGCCTTTGGAAATTTTATGAGCTGAAAAAAGAGCACAAGGACTATCAGTTTGTCCCCGCGACGGCGCTTCGTCGCGACAGCAACGACGAGTTCTATTCCTTTACCATCGACAAGGGAACCGCGTCGGACATCACGACGGGCGATCCCGTGATGGGAGAGAACGGCTTGATCGGCTATATCTCAGAGGCGGACGTCAACACTGCGAAGGTGGTGACGATCCTGTCGCCGCAGTCGGGTATCGGCGCGATCGATAAGGCGAGCAAGGATACCGGCATCATCACCGGATCGGCTAAATTCGCGGATGATAACCAAACCATGTTCGCGAAGCTCAAATCCGAGCATAAGGTCAAAGAGGGCGATATCATCACGACCACCGGCGTCAGCGGGATCTATCCCAAAAACCTGATCATCGGCGAGGTCAAGGATATCGGGTATGATACCTATGACACCTCCTACTACGCGATCGTCGAACCGTATGAGGATATCCGAAAGATCACGGACGTCGCGGTCATCACCGACTTTGAAGGCGAGGGAGAGATTCTGAAACGAACCTCCGAGTAGCTTGGCGTCATCTACGGCGCTATGATCCGCAGTACTTAAACTGACGGATCCCGATCCAAGTTGGTTTCAAAAGGAGTACCGAAGCATGAGTGAAAAAACAACCTCCTTTTTTCGCTACCTCGCGTACGCGATGGAGATCATACTGCTGTATGTTCTCGGGACAACACCGAACCTGTTGCCCGAGATCTTCGGCGCTAAGCCTACGCTGCTGTTATGTGTCGCGCTGACAGCGGCGATTTTTGAACGTGAGATCCCCGCGATGGTCATCGGCATGATCTGCGGGATACTGACCGACCTCGGTTATTCCAACGGGATCGGGCTGTTTACGATCAGCCTGACGGTGATCTGTTTTATCGTCGGCTATGCCGCGAACAATCTGGTGGTCGCGAAATTCACCACCTTCCTGCTGTACGCTTTTATCGCGGTCGGCGGGATCTTTATGCTGTATTTTCTGGTGCATATCGTATGGGCGGGCGTCGACGACTGTTGGGGGTATTTTCAGAGGCATCTGCTCTCGCGGATGGTACAGACCTATGTTCTGTCGATACCGATCTATTTTTTGAACCGGTTTATTTATCGTACATTGGGAAACGAAATCAATTGACAGTTGAAAATTGAGAATGGACAATTATGGGAAACGCTGAATAAAAAGCATATTGCTTTATGGAAAGGCAGCAGAAAACACCTCATCCGTCACCTGCGGTGACACCTTCCCCTCAAGGGGAAGGCTGATATCAAGGAAAGGAGGATAAGATGGACAGCTTAAAAAAAAGACGGAAAAAGATGATCAAAAATCAAGATAAGATCGTAGACAATCTGGTCAGCAGGGCGAAGAAAAAAGAGGAAAAGACGGAGAGCGAAAGCGATTCGACCTTCGATAAGATCAGCGCGATCAACTCGCGCAGCACGATCAACAGCATCAATAACAGCAAAAGAAAGAAGAAAGAAAAGCGCGATACGATCACACCGCGCGCTCTTTTGTGTCTGATACTGGTCGTCGTGATCTTCGCGCTCTTTGCCGTCAGGTTGTTTAACTGGCAGATCGTTCACGGCGAGGAATACAAGAAGCTGTCTGTCGCATCGACCTCCTATAAGGTGACCTCTCAGGCGACCCGCGGCGAGATACTCGACGTCAAGGGCAACGGACTGGCGGTCAACAAAACCTCTTATCAGATCGTCATCAACCGTATTTATCTGAACGATAACGACATGAACGACGTGATCGTTGCGCTGATCGGCATCATGCAGAAATGCGGCGCGAAATATATCGACGCGCTTCCGATCTCCTATACCGACGGCGCGTATGTCTTTGATGAAGGCAGCGCGGGCGACGTGGAATACATCGAATCGGAAAGTATGCTCAACAAAGAAAATCTGACCGCGGGCGAGATCATAGAAGGACTCAAAGAGCGGTATAAGGCGGAAAGCATCACCGATCCCGAGACGCTGCGCGCGGTGGTATCGGTGCGCTATAACATGGAAAAACGCGGCTTCTCTTACGAGCAGGTCTATGTCTTTGCGGACGAGGTCAGCAGCGATGTGGTCGCGATCGTATCGGAAAGCACGCAGACCGTCCCGGCGGTGGAGATCCGCACCACCAACGAAAGAGTGATCAAAAACGGGACGCTGGTCCCGCATATCCTCGGCGTCGTAGGCGCGATGAGTGAGGAAGAATATGAAGACCGCAAGGACGACGGATATCAGCTGAACGACAGCATCGGCAAGTTCGGCGTCGAGGCGGGGCTGGAGGAATACCTGCGCGGTGAGGCGGGCGAGAAAACCATCACCAAGGACGCGGACGGTAATATCATCAGCGAAAAGGAGACCGTCAAGGCGAAGCCCGGCAACACCGTTTATCTGACGATCGATCCCAATGTGCAGGCGGTCGCGAACTACTCTTTGGCGCAAAACGTAGCGGGCGCACGCAAGGCGGGTCAGGCTGCCGTCAAGGAAGCGAAGGCGTCGAACGCAAAGCAGCAGTCGAAGCTCGGCGAGGACTGTATCGCGGGGGCGGCGGTCATGCTCGACCTCAGAGATTTTTCCGTGATCGCGGCTGCTTCCGCGCCGGGATATGATATCTCGAAGTTCTACGACGCGGATTACTCAAAGTACCTTTTTACGGACAGCAGCATTCCGATGTTCAACCGCGCTTTTGACGGCGCTTTCGCGCCCGGATCGTCCTTCAAGCCGTGCACGGCGCTTGCCGCGCTGCAGGAGGGCGTCATCACCGAGAATACCGAGATCGACTGTACCGGCGTTTATGACTACTACAAGGATGACGTTGTCAACTGTATGCACACCCACGGTGTGATCAATATGACGCAGGCGATGGCGGGATCGTGCAACTACTATTTTGCCGAGGTCGGCAGACGCGTCGGTATCACGACGATGTACTTATATGCGGAAAAGCTCGGACTGGGCGTGAAAACCGGTCTGGAGGTCAGCGAGGACGCGGGCTTTTTGGCGGGCAGAGATTCGACCCAGTGGTATGAGGGCAACACCGTGCAGGCGGCGATCGGTCAGAGCGACAACACCTTCACGCCGGTCCAGCTGGCGACCTATGTCGCGACCATCGCAAACAACGGCGTTCGTTACAAGACCCACCTTGTCAGAAAGATCGTCAATTATGAGCGGGATGAAACGATCCTCTATAACGATCCGAATAAACCGACCGTCGTCGCAAAGACGGGCATCTCGCAGGCGAATATCAACAAGGTCAAAAAATCGATGCGCGAGGTGTTGAAATCGGGTACGGCGGAGGATACCGCGGGCAAATATCCGATGGAATACGCGGGCAAGACCGGCACCGCGGAGAACGCGGGATCCGATCATGTGACGTTCATTTGCTTTGCGCCGTATGACAAGCCGAAGGTCGCGATCGCGGTCATTCTCGAACACGGATCAAAGAGCCGCTTCGCTCAATATACCGCGATGGATATGATGGACGCGTATTTTAAGGGAAAGACGCTCGCTCAGGTCAAAAAGAGCAGATGGGGAAGTTAGTCTACAGTCGGTGGACTGTCGTTGACAGCCACGCAATAAAAATACGGACGACCGATGGTCGTCCCTACGGCGGGAATAAATCGAATAGTATTGGGATAAAAACGGCTTTATCAAGCCGTTTTTATTGATTATTACTAATTTTTTTGCCAATAATTCTACGTGACGACCTGCGTCTGTAACTTGCCATTATTCGCGACTTGTGGTAAAATATCAATAAGAATACGAACAAAAACTGTGCATTTTGCAACAGTTGGGAACAGTATATGAGTGAAGTAATTGTAGTTGCCTCGGGCAAAGGCGGCACCGGTAAGACGACGGTCTGTGCCGGATTAGCCGTTGCTCTGGCGAAGAACAATCAAAAAGTTTTGATCATGGACTGCGACAGCGGTATGCGCGGCGTCGATATGGTGCTGGGCGTTTCCGACAAGCTGGTCTATGATATTTCCGACATCGTCAGCGGCGGATGTGACTTTGACGACGCAGTGTATCGGGTCACTCCCGAGCTGCAGCTTTTCTGTGTTGCCGCGCCGCTTTATGCCGACGACGAGGTCAGCCCCTCGCTGATCAGGGAATTTGTCGCGAAGGCCCGCAAGGACTATGACTACATCCTGATCGATTCGCCCGCGGGTACGGGATCGGGCTTTGTGTCCGCTGCCGTCAGCGCTGACAGAGCGATCGTCGTCGTCAACGCCGAGCCGATCAGCATCCGCGGATGCAAGAATATCAAGGCGCGGCTCGACGAGCTGAAGATCACCGATCAACGGCTGGTGATCAACCGCTTTGATAAGGAGCGCTTTTATCAGATGGGCGTGTATGAGGATCTCGACGCGGTCATCGACGAGGCGGGGATGCGGCTGATCGGATTGATCCCCGAGGACGTCCGTGTGATTGCGCTTTCACAGAGAGGCGCCCTCACCGGTAACTGGTCGAAAACCGGCATCATTTTTGATACCATCACCCATCGCCTCAAGGGCGAGGATGTTCCCATCATCGTTAAGCTATAATAAGGACTGCCGAAGCAAGGATTTAAGGAGGTTCAAATGAATATCGCTATTATCGCTCATGACGCTAAAAAAGAACTGATGGTTCAGTTTTGTATCGCATACTGCGGCATCTTAAGCCGCAACAAGCTCTGCGCGACCGGTACCACCGGTAAGATGGTCGCGGAGGCGACGGGACTGCAGATCCAGACCTTCCTCGGAGGTTCTCAGGGCGGCGACCAGCAGATCGCTGCTCGCATCGCCTGTAACGAGATCGATATGCTGGTATTCTTCCGCGATCCGCTTGCGCCGAAGCCCCATGAGCCGAACGATATGAACCTCTTGCGGCTTTGCGATATGCACAATATCCCCGTCGCGACCAACATCGCGACCGCCGAGGTGCTGATCCACGGTCTGGAGCGCGGCGATCTCGACTGGAGAAATATTATTAAATAAGCATTTATAGATATAGGCTGTCGTATTTTAGCGACAGCCTTTTACTTTATAAGAATCTTCTATCAATTATTACTTTTACCATGATAGGTTTTTCACTTTTCCGGGGTGTTATTAGTGAAAGGCCTTTTCTATATCGACGGCAAAGGAGAATGATATGACTGACCATGATTTTGAAAGTACGGTAAAACGTTATATTAATGTGTTGTACCGGATTGCGTTCAATTACCTCAAAAACAAAGAAGACAGCGAGGATTCTGTTCAAAATGTATTTATACGTTTGTTTCATTACAAAAAGCCTTTCAAGGATGAAGAGCACCTTAAAGCGTGGTTAATACGCGTAACCATAAACGAAAGCAAGCGTATTTTAACCTACAATAAAAGACGCCCTGTATTTGATATCGGGAAAGCCGCGAAAGAAGTATACGTTGACGATTTTGAGAAGGTAGATTTTTCTATAGAACTGATGAAATTAAACCCTACATACAGTACCGTTCTCTATCTTTACTATTTTGAGGGATACAAGGCAGAAGAGATCGCGAAGCTTCTTTCCAAAACAACCGTAGCGATCAACTTGATTTTGTCCAGAGCGAGAAAACAGTTAAAAGGATTTTTACAGGAGGAAAACGATGAATAAATGTATTAACGACTTCTATTCTCATATTGAAATCGATACCGATGCTATTCATACGATTATCGAAACAGCAAAAACAGTAAAGCCGCAAAAGGAGAACAACAGATGGAAAATAATCGCCTTAACCTGTGTGATTACATTGGTGATCGGAGGTGCGTCTGTCTTTTTCTTAACCCAATCGGCTCTGAATATCAATGAGACTCCGGATTTTTCATATGAAAATATCAGTAGATTCAACACGCTCGGTATGGGGGATCAGTTATTGATGAAGCATGATGGTTTTGTACTGCGGATCTCGGGAGCTTATTTTAACGGCGAAAAAATGTATTTAGCGCTTGAAGGTGAATTCGATTCGGATATGAAAGAGATAAATAAGGAAGCAGATACCCTGACAATAAGACCGCATACGGAAAACAGCATACATTTTTCGGTAAACGGAGAAAAGAAGGAGATAGCCGAAAAAGAGATCAAATTAGAGAAAAGAGGAAAGATCTTTGGCGCAACCGTGAGTGCGGATGTTTCGATCGAGGATAGCATTACACTTGTGAAGCTGTCTGTACCTTCTATAGCGGCATATAAAAAAGGGCAATATATCACAACGTTGAATGGACCTTTTGTTATGGAAGAGATGGTTAACCGTGTATATACTATAGATGAAGAAAACCTTATCAATCATGGGGATGAAATATTTATTTCATATATAGCCGCAATTCCTAAAGGTGCTATAGAAGAAGGAATCGGTTTATCTCTTCACTGTTTTATCCCTGACAGACTGATCGATCAGGAAAAACCTGTTAAGGCTGTTATCTATAATGAGGATGGGAGCTGTGTTGATCCTATACAGGTTTTTCAGAAGAAGAAAGATAACGGGACAGAGATCTCGGCAGACTTCGGCTATCCTAAAACAAGGCGTGTCAGAGTAGAATTGATAAACGAAAAAGGACACATCGTGCAGGAGTATGAGGTCTATCTAAATGATCTTAATAAAAGTTTTGCAGTAGATCAATAAATGGTAAAAAAGGAGAACGACAAAAGATAGTTTTTGTCAAAAAAAACAATATTTAATTAAGGAGGCATGATAAAAAGAAAGTGATAAAGTAATCAGAGGGCTCTGTTGATGTGTTACAATATAAGTAGCAGGAAGGCAGAGTAGATACTAATTCGTCGTGTTTAATAGTCTGAGAGATCGCTTAGGAGGTTTATTATGAAAACATTTAAGAAAATAGTATGCATATTCTTGACGATGATGATATCTATTCTTTCATGTGTTAATGTCTCGGCGTATTCTAAGGACGAGTCAATCAATATCACAAGAAAAGAAAAGGAATTACTGTCCCTAAAAGAAAATACAAAATTATTAAACTATTTTTATGAACAGAAGCCCGATGATGAGTATGATGGAAAATATTTTCCTGATTATTACGGAGGATCTTATATCGAAAACGACGGCAGTTTGGTAATTATGATTAAAGATAATCAAGGAAAAGATATTATTAGTAATATTATAGATTCGGCATCTTTTGTTAGCTGTAATTATTCATACTCTGAAATAGTTAAAACACTTAACTTTATTAATAAAAAAATAAAAGAATTAAAAAATGATCCTTATAGTAAGTATTTTAGTGGATTAGTTCTCAACGACAAAGAAAACACTCTCACTGTATATATAAAAGAGCTAAGTTTTGAAAAAGAACGATGGTTTAAAGAAAAAGTTAGCAATAAAGCATTTCTCAGATTTGCCTCAATACAAATAGAACCTCAAGATCATATTAATTATTCGGGACAGGGCATAGAAACCGATACAGGAATACTCTTGTCTGGAGCATTTAGAGTAAAAAGAAGTACGGTTACAGGCATGAAATATGGATTTATTACATGTGGGCACGGTAATAGCTTATTTCAAAACATTAAGGGCGCAGATGGCATAACTATAGGAAGTGTTCAACTGCGTCAATATAGTGGAAGTATTGATGCTTCATATGTACAAATGTCAAACAGTACTTATTTTTCTAATAATATTCATGGATCTCCATATACTCTAAATAATGAGAATGATGATTTATACTACCCTACTGTCGGTCAAGGAGTCTGGATTCATGCACGAATGCACCTTAATGATGCCGGATTAATTCAATCTACAAATGTTAGCTATTCAATAAACGGAAGTACGTTTTCGGGTTTATATGGAGCAAATTATCCTTGTACGAATGGAGATAGTGGAGGATTGATTTGTTCTTCAGCAGTAAATCAATCATGTAACCCAACGGGAGTCCACAAAGGGATATACAACGGAATGAGTATATTTACAAGCGCCGTTAAGATTGTGAATAATTGGTATTTTATGAGGTATTAAATTAACATATAAAAAATACAATCTTATCATTTTACGCGCCGAAAAGCCCCATGAGCCGAACGATATGAACCTCTTGCGGCTTTGCGATATGCACAATATCCCCGTCGCGACCAACATCGCGACTGCCGAGGTGCTGATCCACGGTCTGGAGCGTGGAGACCTCGACTGGAGAAATATTATTAAATAAGATAAGCAAAAAGTTACCCCGCAACGGTTGTTGCGGGGTTTTTGTGTCGTTATAGATGAAACGGACAATCGTATATGGATAGCGATCCGTTAATCCTCTTCCTCTTTGATGTCGAGGGCGGGGAGGGAGAAGTAGAAGTTCGAGCCGGAGCCGAGCTTTGACGCGACGCCGAAATCGGCGTTGTGCGCCAAGAGGATATTTTTGACGATCGAAAGTCCGAGGCCGGTGCCGATGATCGCGCGCTGGTGTTCTTTATCGACGCGGTAGTAGCGATCCCAGATATAGTCGAGCTTTTCCTGGGGGATGCCCTCGCCGTGGTCGATGACCTCGATCTTGACCATGCCGTCGCTGACGGTTTGGCGGACGATGACGGTCTTGTCCTCACCGATATAGTTGACGGCGTTGTTGACCAGATTATAGAGCACCTGCGTCATGCGCAGCTCGTCGCCGTTGACGAACACCTCACAGTCGTGCTCGAATACGATGTTCAGGCCGTCGTTCTCGACGAGCTTCTGATAGCGGAAGAAGATGCTTTTGATGCACTTGGTCAGGGAGAACGGCTCGAGCTTGATATCCGCTGTGCCCGAACGCAGGCGGGAGATATCCAGCAGATCGGACACCAGATTGTTCAGACGGTTGCCTTCGTCGATGATGATCTGCAGGTTTTCCGGAGTGCTCTCGCCGGGCAGGTCGCGCATGATCTCCGCGTAGCCGGTGATCATGGTCAGCGGCGTGCGCAGGTCGTGGGAGATATTGGCGATCAGCTCTTTTTGGAGATCGTCGACCTTTTTCAGCTCCTGCGCGGCATAGGACAGGGTATCGTTCAGCTCGGTGATCTCGCGGTATTTGCCGCCCGAGAAGGTGAGGTCGTAGTTCTGATCGGCAAGCTCCTTTGCTTTTTTGGTAGCGTCGGAGATCGGCTTGCTGATCATCTTTGCGAGGATGATCGCGACGATCGCGCTGAGGATCACGATGACGACCGTCATGATGATCAGCTGGTAGCGCAGGGTATCGACGACGCTGGTGACAGGGGTGATCTCGCTTTCGACGATGATCAGGTATTCGCCGGTATCGGTGCTGACGATCTTGGCAAAGGCGAGGTTATCGACCATCTTGCGCTCGAGAGAGGGTTCGCGGGAGTTGGGATTTTCGAAGGTGTTTTTGTTTTCGTCGGGATGGTATTCGGCGGGATCGCTCTGCTCGGTTTTATCGTCGGTATCCGTATCGTCGGATCCGTCGTCATCATCTTTGTCGTCCGCATCCGCGGCAGCTTTCGCAGTGGTGGGAGAAGTGGTCGGAGCGGTCGGGGATACTTCTGTCGGCGCTGTTTCCGATTGCGTCGGAGCGGGGGCAAAGTTGTTTTGATAGTTACCGTTATCCTGATTATTGAAATAGCGTTTTTCCTTGCGCTCACTCATGTTCTGGGCGATGCGGGAATATTCGCCGTTGTTCTCTTTGGCGGAGTCGTACAGCTCGTACGCGTTCTGCATATTGACCATCGAGTGCATCTCGGGGCGATCCTTTGTCAGATAGACCGCCTTGAAAAATTTGCCGTCGGTATTGTAGATCGCGACGGACATGGCGTTCTGTTCCTCGATGTCGGCGATGGTGTCGCCAAGGTCGTCGGAGTCGATGCGGTCGGCGATGGAGTAGGTACAGCTTTTGACCTGGCCGGTTTTGACGGATTTGTAGAACGATTCGAGGAATACCGTCTGGAACAGCCACAGAACGACCAGTAATAAAACGGAAAAAATCAGAAAGCCGGTCGTCAGGTAAAACCACAGCGGCTTTTTTTGTTTATGTTTCAAAGCGATAACCAACTCCTCTGAGGGTGACGATCAGCGAGGCGTAGTCGCCGAGCGCTTTTCGCAGCAGCTTGATATGGGTATCAAGGGTGCGGTCGTCGCCGTAAAAATCATAGCCCCAGACCTTGGAGATGAGCTGTTCGCGGGTCAGGGCGATGCCCTTGTTGTTGACCATGTAGAACAGAAGCTCGTACTCGCGGGGGGTGAGCTGGACGCGTTCGCCGTCAACGGTGACGACGCGCGCGGCAAAATCGACGACCAGACCCTTGTAGACAAAGAGGTTTTTGTCGTCTTCCTTTTCGGAGCCTCCCGAGCGACGCAGAACAGCGCTGACGCGCATCATCAGCTCTTTCGGCGAGAAGGGCTTGACAACATAGTCATCGACGCCGGTCTCGAAGCCCGTCAGTCGGTCGTACTCTTCGCCGCGGGCGGAAAGCATGATGATCGGGGTCGTGCTGAAGCGGCGGATCTGGCTGACCGCGCCGAAGCCGTCGAGCACCGGCATCATGATATCCATGATGATCAGGTCGTAGTTGTTGTTGCGACATTTGAGGACGGCTTGTTCGCCGTTTTCCGCCTCGTCGATCTCGTGACCTTCGTACAGGGCGTATTTTTTGATCAATTCGCGGATGCGGAACTCGTCGTCCACGATCAAGAGCTTGCTCATAGGGATCACTCCATTCTTTTACTGACTTTATCATAGAGGGTGAATGTGACGGTTGTATGATAAAAGGGTTACAGCTTTATTATAATGGAGATCGAAAAAGTTGGCAAGATAAAATTAGCTGCAGAAATACGGAATATCCGAGCTGAGCGGTAGGTTGGTGTTGACCTTGCGGGCGGAATGGTGTAGAATAGGCGATAGAATAACAATGGTGGTCGGTATGATGAACAGCTTGGTAGAAAAATTGAGAAAAAACCGCGACCTTTCGGACGAGGAATTCAGGGAGATCATCGACAGCGGCAGGTATGATGACGATCTGCGAACAGCCGCCGATGAAGTGCGCCGTGAAAATTACGGCGACGTTGTTTTTCTGCGCGGGCTGATCGAATTCACCAACTACTGCAAAAACGACTGCCTCTACTGCGGGCTTCGCGCGTCCAACCGCACGGCGGATCGGTATCGGCTGAGCAGGGAGGAGATCCTCGACTGCTGCGAGGAGGGGTACGCGCTCGGGTATCGCACCTTTGTTTTGCAGGGAGGCGAGGATCCGTACTACAACGATGATCGGATCTGTGAGATCGTAGCGGCGATCCGGAAACGGTTTCCCGACTGCGCGATCACGCTGTCGATCGGAGAAAAGGCAAGGGAGAGTTATCAGCGGTATTTTGACGCGGGCGCGAATCGCTATCTGTTGCGACATGAGACCGCGGATGACGCGCATTACGCAAGGCTGCATCCCGACACCATGAGCGCTCAGAACAGAAAGCGCTGTCTGTGGGATTTAAAAGCGATCGGATACCAGGTGGGCGCGGGCTTTATGGTCGGATCGCCGTATCAGACGACGGATACATTGATCGCCGATCTGCGATTTTTGCAGCAATTACAGCCGGACATGATCGGGATCGGGCCTTTTTTGAGGCATCACGCGACGCCGTTTCGGGATCAGCCGAACGGATCGGCGGAGCTGACGCTTCGGCTGTTGAGCATCCTCCGACTGATGTTTCCGTATGTTCTGCTGCCCGCGACGACCGCGCTGGGTACGATCCTTCCCGACGGCAGAGAACGCGGCTTGCAGGCAGGCGCGAATGTAGTGATGCCGAACCTGTCGCCGGTAGCGGCACGTAAAAAATATGAGATCTATGAAAACAAGATCTGCACCGGCGAGGAATCCGCCCAGTGCAGAGGTTGTCTTGAGATGCGCGTCAAAGCCGCGGGGTATCGGATCGTGACCGATAGAGGCGATGTAAGACGCGCATAAAGGTGAGAATATGAACCAATTTTCGAGAACGGAGCTTTTGCTGGGCGCGGAAGCGATGGAAAAACTGAAGAACAGCCGCGTCGCGGTTTTCGGCGTCGGCGGCGTCGGCGGTTACGCGGTCGAGGCGCTCGCGCGGTCGGGCGTCGGTACGCTCGATTTGATCGATGACGATACCGTCAGCGAAAGCAACATCAACCGCCAGATCGTCGCGCTGCGATCAACGGTCGGCTTGCCGAAGGTGGAGGTTGCCGCCGCGCGGGTGAAGGATATCAATCCTGACTGTGTTGTCAATACGCATAAGGCGTTTTATTTGCCCGAGACCGCCGGTCGATTCGATTTTTCGGAATACGACTATGTGATCGACGCGATCGATACCGTAGCGGGAAAGATCGGACTGGTTATGCAGGCGAAGGACGCCGGCGTCCCGATCATCTCATCCATGGGCGCGGGCAATAAGCTTGATCCGACCGCGTTCAAGGTAGCGGATATCTACAAGACCTCCGTCTGTCCGCTGGCGCGGGTGATGCGCCGCGAGTTGAAAAAGCGCGGGATCAAAAAGCTCAAGGTGGTCTATTCCGAGGAGGAGGCGATGACCCCTCTGCCGGATCTGACGCCGGAGAGCGGCGGTCATAAAAAGCGCATGACCCCCGGATCGGTCGCATTTGTTCCGTCCGTCGCGGGACTGATCCTCGCGGGTGAGGTCATCAAAGATCTGGTCAAAAATAAGTAAGCTGAGGAACCTTTTTTTGCTTCACATACAACAGAAAAAGCGGGGATTCGGGTCGTCGTGGCGCCGACCCCTACAGAAAAGGAGAAAGATAACGTGGCTTCGACAAAGGATTATCTGGACTATGTTTTGGAACAGCTCGGCGAGGTGGAGGAGATCTCCTATCGCGCGATGATGGGCGAATATATCCTGTATTGTCAGGGAAAGGTATTCGGCGGGATCTATGACAATCGGTTTTTGGTCAAACCGACCAAGGCGGCAAAAAGAAATGCTGCCCGACGCGCCGCTTGAGCTGCCGTATGAGGGCGCGAAGGAGATGCTGCTCGTAGAGGATATGGAGGACAGGGAGCTGCTGCGGGAGTTGATCACCGCAATGGTGAATGAGCTGCCCGCGCCGAAGAAACGGAAAAAATGAGAAAATGAGGGACGCTGCCTTTTGACGCAGCGTCCCTTGTTAGTTTATTAGTATCGTTTTTTGATATCCGATCTACGCAAGTCCTGCCAGCTCTCGCTGGATCGAGGTCGCGTCGAGGATCGTCACACTATGATCGCCGTCGTGATCGGCGGCTTCAAGGATGAAGGTTTTTGTCGGCAAATCGGCGATATGACGCTGGATCGCAGTCGCGTCAAGGATGGTTACATCGCCGTCGTCGTCAACGTCGCCGATCCGATGGGGCACGGCAGGGAGATCCTTGATATACGTCGGCGTGACATAGCCTACGTTCGGGTTATCCGCGCGCACGACCCACAGCTGGTTATCGACGATCCGCAGACCGTAGAGCTTTTCCTCTCCCGTGATCTCGGCAAATAACTCTGACTCGTTCTTTTCGGGATCGTACTGATAGATCTTATCGGGGCTGTTGTAGTAGAGCTTGTCGTTGAAGGGAACAAGACTTGAGAAGTTGCCGACCCAATATTGGTTTTGACCGGCGGGCCAGCGATACGGCAAAAGCTCCAGAACCGTGATCTCGTCGGTATGATGGTTGTATCTTACCAGTTTTCCGTCACCGGTGATCGCGTAAAACGCGCCGTCCAGATAGCAGAGCTGAGTCGTGAAGCTGTGGAGATTTTCAAACTGATCGTAGGCGGTGGAATCGGCCGGGTGGATCGATCGATAGCCGTAGTGGTGACGCTCGATATGGTTTGCGGCTTGGAAAGCGCTGTCGCTGTACAAAAAGAACTTGTGCTTTACTTTGCCGGTCTGCTCCGGGATAGGATCGTCCCATGTGAGGTCGACGTTATAATAGTTGCCGTCGATGCGGATCTTGAGCCATGCGTGATTCATGGAATCGGATTCGACGATCTCACTTTCGATACCGCAGCGCGCGAGCAGATAGGCGTAGCATTTGGTGTACTGATAACATACGCCCCAGCCCTCCGCAAAGAAAGTATAGCAATCAGCCAGACGCATTTTGTCCGGGTCTGCATAGCGGACATTGAGCGCCAGCGCATCATGGAGAATGACTGCCTTTGTAAAGTCATCCATGCTGTCATCTATCAGAGAAAGATAGCGGGTTTCGGCGATCTTGAAAAACGCCTCCTGCTTCTCTTTGATGTTTTCGACGGTATAGGTTGGTGAAACAGTCGTTACCGTTTGATCTGACGAGGAGTATGAGTAGCGGTAGCCGTTGAAATAAAAAAGCTCCGGAAAGGAGGTTTTTATCAAATGCATCAGTATCCTGATATGACTGACGGGTATCTGATAATCGCGCAGGTCGATATCGGTTTGAACGGAGTCGATACCGTCATACAGTACGCGGATGACCTCGGGGTTGTTCTTTATGTACGAGTCGTAGATCTTGTAGGCGGGATCCTCTTGCACATTATCTGAAACAACTGTCTCCGGTACGGATACAATCACGCCGGGCGGGGTTTTGCGGGACGTCTGCGCCGACGCGCAAACGGTGAAGACCGGGATGCTGATGCAAAGCAGAAGCGATAGAATCACGGTCCGTATTCGCTTTTTCATATCCGTCACCTCTTTTTATGACTATACTTTTATTTTATCACACGTTTATCAAGACTGCAATCAAAAAACAGGCGTGAAGATTTATGCAAAATGTATAGAATCACTTTGTAGGGTAAATGTATAAAATACAATAAAAATAGCAAATGAGAAAAACGGAGTAAAAGCGAGTAAAAACGAGGTAAAAAGAGCTAGACGAGGCGTATATTAAAAATCAGCGAAAAACGCTTGACTTTTGATTTCGGATTTGGTAAGATAGGTGAGCATTGAGTAGAGGGTAAAGCTGATTTCAAGTAAAGCAACAAGGAAACAGAGGTCGCTTCATAAAGCGCTGCTCCTCTTTGTGGGATTGCCACAGCTCCTGAACACGTATGTTCGGAGCTTCGCAATGACCGCGTTTGTTGTTTTATTTGAGATTAGCGTCCCTTTACCGATAAAAATCCTATCAGGAGGCTACGCTATTATGTCCACTTATATGGCAAAAAAAGGCGAGATCGAGCGCAAGTGGTATGTCATCGATGCTGCCGGCAAGCCCCTCGGTAAGGTAGCGACTGAGGCCGCTGTCCTGCTCAGAGGCAAGCACAAGGTAACCTTTACACCCCACGTTGACTGCGGTGATCACGTCATCATCATCAACTGTAAGGACGCTGTCCTCACAGGCAAGAAGCTCGAACAGAAGAAATGGTACCGTCATACCGGTTATGTCGGTCACCTCAAGGAAACTCCCTACAACATCCTTATGGCTACCCGCCCCACTAAGGCGATGGAGCTTGCGGTAAAGGGTATGGTTCCTTCCAACAGCATCGGCAGAGCCGCTATGCTCAGACTCAGACTTTTTGAGGGCGCAGAGCATAACCATCAGGCACAGAAGCCCGAGCTGCATGAATTTTAAGAAGGAGGAACTAATCAATGTACGATAAGGCACCTTATTTTTACGGTACAGGCAGAAGAAAGTCTTCTGTCGCGAGAGTAAGACTCTATCAGGGTACCGGTAAGATTACCATCAACGACAGAGACATCGACGATTACTTCGGTCTTGAGACCCTCAAGCTGATCGTTCGTCAGCCCCTCGTCCTCACCGA
>OMTA01000196.1 GCA_900313895.1 uncultured Eubacteriales bacterium
TCTTCCCTCTTCGAAGGCGCGATATTCATCGGGGGTCACCTCGGTTTTTTCAGCCATCTCATCGACGCTGAAGCCCGAGATCTCTCGCATTTCGCGGATCCTGCGCGCGACCTCTAACAACTTTTCGTTTTCTACTACTGACATAATGATTCCTCCCAAACTAGTGTAAGATTAGTTCGATGGAACGAGTGAACTTAGGATGACAAATAAAAAACACCCGTCTCAAAAGCATTGAGACGAGTGTGAAAATCACATCCGCGGTACCACTCAACTTGCAGTAAAGCTACTGCCACTTCAGGGTCCATCAACCCCTATGCACTAACGTAGCATTCACGGGAGGTATCTACTCAGCTAGGTACGCTTTTCGGGCCTCCGGCTCGGAAGGGATGGGTACTCAGGAAAATACTGTCGGCTCACAGCAACCGCCGACTCTCTGAAAATATCTGTCCTTGACCGTCTTCGTCACAGCCATTAAAGATTGTACTTTGAATTGTAGCACAAAATGGAAATTTGTCAAGCCTTTATCGGTAAAAATTCAGCACATTAAATCATGAAATTATGGTAATTTTCACTATCACGCGTTTTTGCGGTTGCTGAGGAAGTAATTGACAAGCGCCATCGACACGATGATCGCGTAGCCGATAAAGCTGTAAACATCGGGAACAGCGGAGAAGATGAAGATGCTGATCAGCGAGGTGAAGATCACCTGTGTGAAGTCATAGACAGAGATCTCCTTGGGCGGCGCACAGGTATAAGCGGCGGTGATCGAGAACTGTGCCAGCGCAGCGCTGACGCCTGCCAACAACAGATACCCGAGCTGCCACAGCGCCATCGGCTGATAGGTCGCGAGCATAAAAGGAATGAGGATCAAAGTTGAGCCGGTCGAGAAAAAGAACACGATGAAGGGGTTGTTCTCCCCCATCAGCCCGAGCTTTCGAACACAACCGTATGCGGCGCCCGCCAGAACGCCTCCGAGGAATGCGACCAGCGCCGGGACAAAGGCGGCGTTGGCGAAGCCAGGTTTGATGACGAACACGGCGCCGAACAGCGCACCGATCAGGGTCAACCACTGGAAAAAGCGCGGTCGTTCCTTGACGAACAGATACGCGAATACCACCGCAAAAAACGGCGACATTTTGTTGAGGATGGACGAATCGCTGATGACCATTTTGCTGACCGCCCAGAAGTTGCACAGTACGCCGCCGAGTCCGAACAATGTACGCAGGATCAAAAATTTCAGGCTACCTTTGACGGTCGGTCGCATCGGCGCATGATTCTTTAAAAGAACAATAAGTGCAATAACTGCGGCGATCGCGTTGCGAAAAAACGCCTTTTCAAACACCGGCAGATCGCCGGATAATTTGACAAACATATTCATCAGCGCGAACAACAGCGCCGACAGGATGATATAGACGATTCCTTTGGTTCTTTTACTCACGATCTTTCGCTCCGGTCATAATATAGCATAAGGCGATTTGCCATACGGATTATAGCACAATTATCATCAATAATCAATATACGGAGTTTTCATGACACGGTACATTATCCGAAACATCCTCGGTGAAAATACGCCTCGCGGCAGAAAGCGCGCGGGGATCATCCTCGGCGGGATGGGGATCTTCTTCGATCTTCTGCTTTTTGGGATCAAGAGCGTCGCGGGGATCCTCAGCGGTTCTGTCGCGATCACCGCCGACGCATATAACAATCTGACCGATGCGGGCGCACATATCCTCGCGCTGCTCGCCTTTCCGCTGGGCGATAAAAAACCGTCGCGGCGTTTTCCGCTCGGACTGGGACGGCTGGAATATCTTTCGGGGCTTTTGATCGCCGTCGCGATCCTGACGGTCGGGATCAAGATGCTGATCCCTTCTTTCGAGAAGATCATCCGTCCGCGTCCGGTCGAAAGCTCGACGCCCGTCATCCTGATCCTGCTGTTTTCCATAGCGGTCAAGGCCTATATGTATTCCTACAACAAGCGTATCGGCGAAAAGATATGCTCGGCGGGGCTGAGATCCGTCGCGATCGATTCTGTCTGCGATTGTCTGGCGACAGGGACGATCATCCTCTCGATCATCGTACAGCATTTAACAGGGATCTGCATCGACGGATGGACAGGACTATTGGTGGCACTTTGTATCATCGGGGCGGGGATCATCGCGATCAAGGACAGCATCCTCCCTCTTCTGGGGATCGGGATGGATGAAGATGTAAAAGATCAGCTATACGAGATCCTCGAAGTGATCCCCCGTCTCCATACAGTCGAGTCGCTCTACCTGCACGACTACGGGCCGAACAGGAAGATCGTCACCATGAGGCTGACAGGCTCGGCGGACAGCGATACCGTTGAAGCGCTGCATCACAGGATCAAAAAACAACTGCATATGGAGGCTGTCATCGAAATCCGCAATTTTCAATCAAAATCGAATAACAGCGGTCAAAGCCGTCAAGAATAGTAGTAAATCAATGACTTTCAGGAGCGTGAAAACGTGAATATCAAACGCGGAGACATTTATTACGCCGACCTCAGTCCTGTTGTCGGCAGCGAGCAGGGCGGCATACGCCCGGTGCTGATCGTACAAAACGATGTAGGAAACCGCTACTCTCCCACGGTCATCGCGGCGGCGATCACCAGCCGGCAGAGCAAGACGAAGCTGCCGACACATATCCCGATCGAAGCGCAGGGATGCGGGCTGTCAAAGGACAGCGTCGTGCTGCTCGAGCAGGTTCGTACATTAGATAAACGCAGGCTGAAGGAAAAAATGGGCTCAGTGGATTTTAATTCTATGAAAGAAATAAACCGCGCATTATCGGTGAGCTTCGGGCTGATCGGATAAACAATACGAAAAAACCGGTCGGGATCTCTCCTGACCGGTTTTGATTACGTATTATTCTTTAAAAGAAATTACTTTCAAGCAATCTCTTCCAGAGAGCAGCCGCAGTCTACGCTGTGCTTAACTCTGTCCTGAACCTCAGCGCGCTTAGCATCGTTGAAGCGATCGATGGTACCGACAAGATAACCGGTGATGCGGCGGATGCGCTCGAAGGGAACGTTGTCGTAAGTATACTTCATATCGACATACTCGCCGTCGATAATAAAATCAACTGTCTTGATATACTTGTCGGGGTTAGCTGCCTTGAGCTCTGCTACGTAAGCGTTGATTTCTGCCTGCGGAAGGGTTCCGCCTGTTACTGTGATTGTCATGTTAATCTCCTCTTTCCTCAATTTCTGTTTTCTGATTTTCTCCAAAAACGTGGGTGTCCGCTGAACCCGAACACACTTTATCTTGAATGCAATTAGAATTGTAGCACAAGATATTGTGGTTTGCAAGTAACAAAACACAAATTATCGGTTACAATATTTTAATCTTATTTGGCTATTAAGAATTATACACCATTAATTGACATTGTTAATTCCCAATACGAATAAATACAACAAAATGATTAAATGCTTGTAACCGGGAGCATACTATATATTGTGGTCGGTGATCTCGGATACATATTCAAACAAACGAGGTGAAAACATGGCAGGATTCTTGATCGGGTTGTTGATCGGCGGATTAATC
>OMTA01000198.1 GCA_900313895.1 uncultured Eubacteriales bacterium
GCCGGCACGCTTGAGTATGATGATAGTACTGGCACGAGCACGTTCGACCACACCTACACCACGACCAACGCGAACAACGGCACCGCGACGGTCGCGACGACGGGCAAGGTGCAGCAGGACGGCAAAAATCTCGTGCTGAACATCGATGCGGACACACCGTGCCGGATCGAGTTCCATGAGATCACAAAGAATGCAGTCAAAGAGGCGATCAAGAAGGCAAAGCTGAAGATGGACGACATCGACTATATCGGCATCGGTGTTCCCGGTGCGGTCAATCCCGAGACAAGGATCATCGAGACCTCGCCCAACCTGTTCTTCCAGAACTGGGAGATTGCCAAGATGATGGAGGAACGTCTCCATAAATATACCAAGGTCGAAAATGACGCGAACGCGGCGGCGCTCGGCGAATTTCTCGCGGGCTCCGCGAAGGGCTCGAAAAACGCGGTGGCGATCACCCTCGGTACCGGCGTCGGCGGCGGTATCATCATCGACGGCAGGATCTACTCCGGATCAAACTACGCGGGCGCTGAGCTGGGTCATATGGTCATCGTCAAGGACGGTATCGAATGCGGCTGCGGCAGAAAGGGCTGCTGGGAGGCGTACGCCTCCGCGACAGCGCTGATCCGCATGACCAAGGAAGCCATCAGAAACGAAAAGCCCGAATTTTCCTATATGCTCAACGCGGTTGAGGGCGATATCGAGAAGGTCAGCGGCAAAACCGCTTTTGACGCGATGCTCGACGGCGATATCACGGGTAAGTTCGTTGTTGAAAAATATATCGACTATCTCGCGACGGGACTGATCAACGTCATCAACATCTTCCAGCCCGACGTGCTTTGTATCGGCGGCGGTATCGCCAACCAGGGCGAGACCCTTTTGGGCCCGCTGCGCACCATCATCGAGCGCGATCGCTTTACCAAGCACAACGACAAGCAGACAAAGGTCTGTGTCGCGACCCTCGGCAACGACGCGGGTATCATCGGCGCGGCGTGCATCTGATCAACGGAACACAACGGCTCCTTCGGCTTTCGAAGGGGTCGTTTTTGCGTAAAAATCCCCTTTTGACCGAGGTCAAAAGGGGATTTGTGATGTGATAATCAGGCGTTGTTTTTGATGCGCTTGTAGCGGAAGAGGGTGTTTTCCGCCCACTCGCGGTCGATCTTGATGAAGCCGGAGAGCTTTTTGTCGTTGGCGCAGATCGCTTCGACGATCTTCAGGCTTTTGCGGTAGATCTCGAGCCGCGCGGACTGGACGAACGGTTCGTTGTCCTCGCCGATGAAATAGGTGAAGCCGATGGTGTTGGTCTCGCGGTTGTACATCGAAAGATAACCCTCGGATACATTGCTCAGGTCGTGCTTTTTCGCGATCATCGCCGCGATCGCGTATTTTGTCAGCTCGACCGCCATATCGTCAAGACCCGACTCGAAGATGAAGATCTTTTCCTTGAGCGCGTTGAAGTTGGCGGTGATGCGCTTGCGGATCCCCTTTAAGTTGCGGTAGTCCTCCTCCAGCGAGCGATCCTCAAGCTGGAAGCGGTCGATCTCCGGGATCAGGTAGACCATGAAGCGGCGCTTCATATCATTATAGAGCAGGGGATAGGTGTAGCGTCCCTGATAGCCGCAGTTCGGACAGGTGTAGTCGAGCAGCTTGCCGGACAACAGGTCGTCGCGGAACCGGGGTTCGTTGGTCGCGTTGATGCTGATATACAGATGCGCGGAACCGGTGTGGCCGCACTTGGGACAGTTGACCTCTTTGGAAATGACATTGGACATGGTTTTCCTCCGAAAAACGGATTGGCGCGGGATTTTTGGGGATTCCGCCGCCTTTACCCTTTATATTACCACATTTTGATCAAAATGCAAATTATTTATCGCAACAATTCACAAAATGTTATTGATTTTCCTTTTGTTTTCTGCGATAATAGGAAAGTAATATTATATCTTTCGGAGGGATTATCATGGCTTTTAAGGAAAACATCAAATCCGGCGTCAATTTTACCGTTGATACTGTTTCTGAGATCGCTTCGGTGGTCGCGGAAAAGAATCGTATCAGAGGACAGCTCAATCATATCAAGAAGCTCATCAAGACCGATTCGGCAACCAGAGATCAGGCATATATCGAGCTGGGACGCTTTTTCTATGAAAATATGCGCGAGGGCGCTTCTCCCGAGAACGAGGCGATCTGTGCGGTCATCGATTCAACATCCGACCGTATCAGCAAGGCGTCGCTCAAGTATATGGAGCTGCTGAACCTCCAGAACGAAACAAAGATCCGTACCGAAAATACGGAAAAGATCAAGAAGATCATCGCGGAAAAGGCTTCCTGCACCGCAAAGGCGGCAAAGGAAAAAGGCGCTGAGATCGGCAAAAAGGCAAAAGACCTTGCGACCCAGGGCGTTGAAAAGGCGAAGGATATCGCCGATGGCATCAAGAACAAGGCTGACGATACCGTTGACGACGTCAAGGAGCGCTTTGACACCGAGGGCGACGCGCAGGTCGATCAGATCATCGCCGAAGAACAGGCGAAGGCTGAGGACGTAGCTGTACAGGCAACAGAGGCTCCCGCAGAGGAAGCGAGCCCCGAGCTGGAAGAGATGATCGCCGCCGAGCAGGCGAAGATCGAACAGGCGCAGGAAACGGTTGAGGCACAGCCCGCCGCTCCCGCGGAAGAATCTCCCGAATCCTTTGATTTTTAAGTATCCGTCATAAAGAAAACGCGCTTCAAAACGAAGCGCGTTTTTTGCTGTTAATGTCTTTAGACAGTACCGCTCTTGAGAGCGGTACGAACAACCACCCGCTATGCGGGTGGTCATGATTTATTTATTGGCTTTTTCCGCCTTTTTGGATGTGAGATTATCCGGGATCTTCGTGATCGCTTTTTCAAGCTGAGGCGCGAGGATCATCACGACGGCGATCTTGATCGCGTCGCCGATCAGGAACGGTACGACGCACAGGGTCAGCGCGTAGATGACATCGACATGGTTCAAAATGCAGAACCACGCGGTACCGAAGGCGTAGAGCACAACGGTGCCGGCGATCATGCCGAGCAGCATGAAGGCGTATTTTTTGACGCCGCGGCTTTTTTTGCCCCACATCGAGTAGATCGCGCCGCAGACGAACGCAAGCGGGATATAGCCGACGAGATAGCCGCCGGTCGGGCCGAGGAGCTTTGGCAGAGCGGGGGTAAAGCCCGCGCAGACCGGTACGCCTACAGCGCCGATGATCAGGTAGATGACCTGGCTAAGCGCGCCTAATCTGCCGCCGAGCAGGATGCCCGATAGCATGACCGCAAAGGTCGCGAGGGTGATCGGGATCATGCCCGAGATCGGGATGGACAGAGGCGCCAGCACGCAGGTGATCGCCGCGCAGACAGCGCACAGTACAAGATTCTTTGTTTTCATAGTGACCTCCAAAATAGATCTGTGCAGCGGAGGATAGGGTTAGGATGAAGGGAGTCGAACTCAATAGCCGATAATGAGTCATTTTCAATCTTTATCGGCTTATCGTCGATCGCAACCCGTCAGGGTTACTCCTCCT